>DATDRM010000201.1:0-3887 GCA_035291705.1 Anaerolineales bacterium | reverse complement strand
GAGGAGCGCCACCCCATGGATGAAGACTACCTGCGCGCCATGCGCTACGGTATGCCCCCTAACGGCGGCTTTGGCCTGGGCATCGACCGCCTGGTGATGCTCTTCACCGACAGCGCCAATATCCGCGAGGTGATCCTGTTCCCGCATTTGCGGGAGCGGGAGTAGGATTTACAGGCAAGAATGCTCAGGGCGGCGTGGACATGATCGATTCGCTAACCATCTGAGTGAGAAATCGTTCATTCCCATGCGCCCATCCCCAGGTGAAGCGGGTTTTCCTGGTGCCTGGGGGAAGCCAAGCCAGCCCAGGCCTTCAGAGGAAATCTGGCTTAGGCAGGGATAAGGCAGTGCATTACCCGGTTCAGCACGAGGTCTTTGAGATTAAGTAGGGAGGCAAGCCTGGTATAATCCCCCTCGCAAGTCCCGGAGCGGTCCCGGAGTGGACGATCGGGGCGGTCTCGAAAACCGTTGTGGTCCTTGTGGCCACCGTGGGTTCGAATCCCACCCTCTCCGCAGGTTGTAAGATCCTCGTAGCAGCGGTGTCACAAAGTGACTGCGCCACATGTGGCGAAAGCTGCGCATTATCGCCGGCCTCAATCGCTTGGTGATGATGGACTCAAGTGACTGAGGGCTTGCGACTGGCGTGGTTTTCACGCCCGAGATCGCTCAGTTCCAGCTGGGCGATCTCACTTTTTAATCGCTTACCCTCATTGTATATACTCTTCTGCAGTTGTCATGGCACTGGCGAAACGAGTTTCGCACGACATCTGCAGCGCGATTTCGACACCGATACTCACTTGTCCTGTATCTTCCCCTATATCACAATTGTTCTCTTGCGCCTCTGTTTGTTCTATCCAAAACCGCCTATTGGCATCCTGGCGCATCCCATCCAGGATAGAGAAAAGTGGTTCGTTGTCCGGGCGGGCTTTCACCTAAAGGACATGTTTGATCGCCACGTAAACGCTCTTCTTTCCTTTAAATTCGCCTAATTTTCCACCCGTATTTAAACTATAATCATCTTATAGATCCCATACTGTCCTGTCCGGTCGAAAGGCTTTCACTCCGCTCTATTTAGCCACCCTTTTGGTAGGGCAACCACTTAAGGCATACCAGCCCAGGAAAGGGGTCCAATGGTCGAGCTACTGCGTACAAAGCTATTTATTCCCCGCCCGCGGAAAAATCTGGTCTTTCGTTCAAGATTGGTAGATCGTCTGAACGCAGGGCTGGAAAAGAAGCTCACGTTGATCACCGCGCCCGCCGGATTTGGTAAAACCACCTTACTTAGTGAATGGATCCCTAAATGCCCGCGCTTTGTGACATGGCTATTCCTCGACGAGGGTGACAATGATCCAACCCAGTTCTGGGCATATTTCATCGCATCCCTGCAAGGAATGCGTCCTGATCTCGGTTCCAGCGCTTTCGCCCTGATTCAATCTCCACAGGCTCCCCCCATAAAATCCATCCTGACGGAATTGATCAACGAACTGACTGCCTTCTCAGAGTCCTTCGCCAGCGTGCTAGATGATTACCATTTCATCGATTCACAACCCATCCACGAGGCATTGTCCTTTTTGATCGATCATCTGCCAGCCAATATGCATCTGGTCATAACAACTCGTGAAGACCCCGATCTCCCCCTGGCCAGGCTCAGAGCCCGGGATCACCTCACCGAAATCAGAGCATTGGACTTGCGATTTACGCAGGAAGAGACGGATGCTTTTTTGCGAGGCGTGATGGGACTGGATCTCTCCAGGCAGGATGTGGCGGCGTTAGAAGATCGCACCGAAGGATGGGCAGTGGGCTTGCAGCTCGCTGGGCTATCGATGCAAAGACAAGCAGACCTAAAGTCGTTCATCGCAGATTTCTCGGGCAGCCACCGGCATATCTTGGACTACCTGACAGACGAGGTGCTCCAGCAGCAGCCAGAGGGCGTGCGGACTTTCTTACTCCAAACCGCCATTCTCGAGCGTCTCAGCGGTAGCCTGTGCAACGCTTTGACTGAACGGATTGACGGCGACAAGATGTTGGCGCACCTGGAAGCTGCCAACCTGTTCGTCATCCCCCTGGATGAGGACCGGCGCTGGTACCGCTACCACCATCTTTTCGCCGACTTGTTGCGCAGCCAACTGGCCTGCTCGCAAGCGGATTTGATCCCCGAGCTTCACCGGCGCGCCAGCCGATGGTTTGAGGAAAATGGGGATATCCATGCAGCTGTCGAGCACGCGCTGCAGGCTTCAGATCTAATTCTGGCAGCCTACCTGATCGAGCGGCACACCTTACCGAAGTTGTATCAAGGTGAGGTCGCCAGGGTGGTGAGCTGGTTCGACAGGCTGCCTGAGTCAGTCCTGCAAACTGCCCCTATGCTGTGCATTTGCAAGGCCTGGGCGCTGGTGTTGATGCGGCGCGGGGCACGCATGGGAGAGGTGGAGCAGGCTTTACACGCCGCAGACCATGCCCTGGATCGGGTGAACGCAGGGGAAGCGCTGCGCGATCTGGTCGCCGGGCACGCGGCCAGCATCCAGGCATTTTTACTGCGCAGACCTGCACTGATGGATAAAAAACCGGAAAGGCTGATCGCCCTTTCCCAGGAAGCCCAGCGGCTCCTGCCAGTAGAGGAGAAGGCCATCCGCAGCACCGCCGACTTGAACATCGGTTACGGATACCTGGCGTTGGCCGACCTGGAGGCTGCCAGCCTCGCATTTAATCAGACCCTGGAGGACGGCCTGGCCGGGGGTAATTTTTACGCTGCCATCTATGGACCGATCAACCTGGCGATTATCGCAATCCTGCAGGGACACCTGAGGGAAGCGCTGCAGTTATGCGAGACTTATATCGATCGATTCAACCAGGCACGGGCCGGCCAATATTTCCCACCGATCGGCGCGCTATATATCCTGAAAGGCAGCATCCTTTTGGAGTATGACTGCCTAGCGGAGGCCGAGGGTGCATTGACGGAGGGTCTTGATCTGGTTCGCTGGACGGGGGAGTCTGTAGCTCCTAAAAAGGGCTACACAGCCCTGGCGCGTTTGCGCGCCATCCAGTGGGACCGGCCAGCCACGCTGGAAACCGTGAAGACTCTGGAAGAGACCTGGCCCGAGGGCGCCTTCTACATCCAGGCTTTGCGCCACCGCCTGTTGATGCGCCATTGGCCCGGAGATCCGCAGGTGCAGAAGGATGCCTATACCTGGCTGGCACAGTCGGGGATCGAGTTCGATAAGCTGGCAGCCATCGACAGCATTGATCCCGTCAGCACCACTTCCTTCGAGAGCTATCTGAACACGGCTCACGTGCTGGCCCGCCTGGCGAAAGAGAAGCCAGGCGTATACCCGCTTGAGGGCGTCCACGATTACCTGAAGCGCCAGCAGGATTTCGCCGCATCCCGTGGGTTCGCAAGCTGGGTAGTGGAAATCGCCATCGCCAGGACCTTGCTCTATCAGGCTGCGGGGAAGATGTATGAAGCGCTCAAAACCCTCGAGGGAGCGTTAAGTGCGGCTGCACCCATGGGTCTTTTCCGTATCTTTGTGGATGAATGCGAACCCCTGCAAGCTTTGCTGGAGGAGCTCAAGCACCGGCTGACCGGCGAGGCCTTGATAGTGTATGCCAGCCGCATGCTGGAAGCCATGAGCTGCGGAGCGGCGAAACCCGAAACCAGAGAGAGACATCAGGAACTGTTGAGCAACCGCGAGCTCGAAGTACTGCGTTTTCTGGCAACGGAGCTGACTTATGATGAGATCGGCTGGCAGCTCTTTGTCAGCGTGAACACAGTCCAATTTCACGTTAAGAATATCTATCGTAAACTGCAGGTCAACAAGCGGGTGCAGGCGATCGAGAAAGCCAGGGAGATGAATCTGATCTGAACCTGGCGGCAAAACTACATATTTCCCTATCGT
>DATDRM010000200.1:0-6539 GCA_035291705.1 Anaerolineales bacterium | reverse complement strand
AGCGAACAATATGGATCTCGGATTAAATGGCAAGCGCGCCTTCGTAGCTGGCGCCAGCCGCGGGCTGGGCTATGCCGTGGCGCTTGGCCTGGCCCGTGAAGCTTGCGCGGTAGCGATCAACAGCCGTAATCCTGCTGGGCTTACCAAAGCTGCCCAGGAGATCCTGGCCAACACCAATAGTCAGGTTGTCCCCCTTCCCGGAGACGTGACCGATCCGCAAGTCCCAGACCGGCTCATCCAGCAAACCGCGGCAGCGTTCGGTGGATTGGATATCCTGGTCACCAATTCTGGCGGGCCGCCAGCCGGTAAATTCGAGGATTTTGATGATCAGGCCTGGCAGAATGCTGTGGAGCTGATCTTCTTGAGTCATATGCGTTTGATCCGCGCCGCCTTGCCTTATCTCCGTTCCTCGCCCTCTGCTAGCGTGCTCACAATCGCTTCATACTCTGTTAAGCAACCTATCCCCAACCTGGTGCTTTCCAACAGCATCCGCTCTGCGACGGTTGGCTTGACGAAAAGTTTGGCGCTGGAGCTTGGATCAGAACAGATTCGATTCAATTCAATTCTTCCTGCCTGGACAGAAACAGAACGGGTTCAGGAGCTGATGGCTCACCGCGCTAAAGTCAATCAGACTTCTGTCGAATCAGAGATCGCCAAACAAACTAAAGATAGCCCGCTCGGGCGAATGGCCACTCCTGATGAATTCGCCAATGTTGCGGTTTTTCTAGTCTCCCCCGCAGCTTCCTATGTAACTGGGGTGGCGTTGACTGTGGACGGTGGCATGTATAAAGGGACGCTTTAGCTGGTTTTTCTACTCCTGCGTCGCCAGAAAATGATTCTTCAGAGTGTAATAAATATAATTTTGCCAGAGACGCATCATATCTTCTTTATGGTAATCGTGGGATGAATGGGTTTGGATGATAAATAACCCGTCGAGACAAGTCGCCAAAGTGCCATGACTGTCCTTTTCCCACGCCAGATTACCAGCTAAGAGCGTCGCATCGCTTCCCGGGATCTTTTTTATAAAATCTCCGGCATCACCATTCCATTGGATACTATAGTGTGCCAGGGATACACCCTCGTTTGGCTCATGGAACACGGGGTGCTCAGGAACCAACCACCAAACCGATCTGGAGTCGCGTGGAGGATCCCACCAGTCACTTTGAAACTTGATCCCACATCGAGCGAAGATATTGCTGATCCTGCCCGATGCAATCTCATCTAAATTCCAGATTTCGAGGATCACCGCAGTGTCCTTATTGAGTTGGTCATTTAGATAATCGAAAAACTCTCCCTTAACTCCGCTGCGGGCCTCAACGCCAGAGATAATCAGGTCCCAATCTGTCCCCGATAGAAGCTGTGCCTTGAAGTCACCCACGGCGTCCTTTACATCCACATAAGTCAACCCCATTCCATCCAATGCTTCTTCGATATACCTCTCAAGAAAGACCCCAGCCACATCTTCAAACAATAATATCTTCGCCGAATCCATCAAAGCTTCCAGGTCAGGGGTAGGGGTTGCTGGGATTTCAGTGGGAGAAGGAGCATCAGTCGGGGGAGGCGGTGGAGTATCAGTCGGGGGAGGTGGTGGAGTCGAAGACGCAGGAGGAGTAACGGTTGGTGGTTCTGTCGAGGTCGCGTTTGGTGTAGGGGCATTCGCAAGCTCAGTTAATTGAGCTACTTGCTGAGCTACGATCGTTCCCTGGACATTATATGCGACCTGAGTCGAAAGGGCGACCTGGGTCATCTGTTGAGCAATATCCGTGCCTTGTGCATCTAGGACTACCTTCGTGCCCGAGAATTCGGGTTGAGTTGCCGAAGGCAGATTGCAGGCTGCTCCAAGCAAAAGGATCAAAAGAAAACCGATGGTTTGATGGGCACTTTTCTTCATCAAGGATTTCCTGAATTCAAATCGAGATCCACGGTTAGATTTGTGCATTTTCATCCCTATCAATGAATTGGTTGATTATGATCAGAATCACTCCCCACGCTGGTGCAATCCGATGCCTTCATAACAAGTATAGATTTTTTTTATCGAATGTCAATATAGCTTGCAGTTTTGATTGCTCCATGAAACACCCCCTGACAAGCTCGCATTAGCTCATAACCCACCCCGGACGATGTGAAATTCTAAAGGATTGATCTGAATATTTCGTTCACAAATCGTTTAAGATCCCTCCACAATCGATGAGAATTATTGCAGGTGAAGTAATATTTTGCCTTTATTCCACAACTCCTCCAACCGGTAATAGTCACGCCGGTCGGTAGAGAAGATATGCAGGATCACATCTCCGAAATCTACGAGCATCCAGCCATTATCTGGTAATCCCTCGACGCGGGCTGGTAAAGCATGCTTCTTTTTAACTTCCTCCATGGCTGAATCAGCCAGCGCCTCCAACATTCGATCGCTACTTCCTGAACAGATCACAAAATAATCGGCGAATATAGCGATTTCACGAATGTCAATCAGGAGTATATCTTCCCCCTTTTTGTCTTCAAGGGCGTTCACGATGGTGTGTGCAAGTTCGAACGTATCCAGAGATCACCTCAACTGAACTAAGAGACTCCTTCCAGGGGAGCCGAAAATAAGCGGGTATAAACTGCGCCTCCCGGCTTGAGATCGCTTCGATACAGGTGGATCGATCTTACCCGAGTAGCCCCTAGGAAACCAACTTTAAAAGTATCCAATACTTCACCCAGCTTATGGATATCAGCCGGGCTGGCATTACGTGAAACACGCCCCAGCGTTAAGTGTGGGGAAAACGGTCGCTCTTCACGGTCATAACCCAGGCGGGCTGTCTCTGCCTCAATGCTATGCTGGATGGCAACCAAATCAGGAGGCACTTCCAGGCCAATCCAAATCACACGTGGATGATGAACCTTTGGGAAGGCACCCAATCCACCGACGCTGATTTCGAAGCTTGGGTGAGCAGGTACCACAGCCCTCAGGATTTTTTTAAGCATCTCAAGGTTGGCCAGCGACACGTCCCCCAAGAACTTGAGCGTTAAGTGGATGTTCTCTGCCGGGATCCAGCGAACTGGAACACCCTCCAGACGTTCCTTGAGCTGAGTCGAGACTTGCTCCAGGCAGTGTTGGATTTCAGGCGATAGATCAATCCCGATGAAGGCTCGGATC
Organism: Anaerolineales bacterium; assembly: GCA_035291705.1. Lineage (GTDB taxonomy): Bacteria > Chloroflexota > Anaerolineae > Anaerolineales > UBA4823 > DATDRM01. The sequence goes on along the minus strand of DATDRM010000200.1, from coordinate 3,403 downwards.
ACCGAACTAGACATTAAGTACCCTCAGTTTTCTGCTCAGCGGGGGGAGTAGCGTTTTCCACCGCAGCTATTAAATCCATATAAGATACTGGCTTGGTCAGGTAAACGGTAGCTCCAGCCTCCAGGCCAGCTTTAATATCAGAATTCAAGCCTCTTGCGGATATCACGATAACCGGCATGTCGGCCAGGAGGGGATTGCTGCGGATAAAATTCAAGACTTCCAATCCTGAAATATCAGGCATCATGACATCCAGAACCACGGCGGTGGGCTTCGCGGTGGTCAAATGAGCAATCGCTTGTGCGCCACCAAAACACTTAAGCACTTGATAGCCTTTCAACCGGATCATCTCTGCGAACATTTCAGCAGTGTCCGGTTCATCTTCGACAACAAGGATGGTTTTAAGGTTTGGAATCATTATAACAACACCTCGGTTGAGATTAATGGTCGGTCACTCCTCATCAACTAATCTCCGATAATCCTCTGCCGTGTCTACATCCAACAACAACCTTTCATCCTGCCACTCGAGCCAGTTTACAGGGTACAGTGAAAAGATGGCTCGCCCGCCGATATCGCCATGGATAGACATTAAATCATGGAACGTTAGGCGGTCGAATAAAACCGGGTTCGCGCGCTGGTCTGCCACTCTAGGCGCCACGACCGGCGCCAGGGTTTCCGCATGGCGTTCAATCAGCGACCGCAGGAGTGTGACAGACACTCGCGGCTGATCGGCTAACAGGAAAATAGCTGCGCCGGTCTCCGGTGAGAGAGCGCTCAAGCCGGCTTGAATGGAGCTGCTTTGTCCGGACTCCCAATCTGGATTCTGAACCAATTTCAACGGTAAATCCTGTACAGCTGCCTGGACTTGTGAACCATGATCGCCTGTTACCAGGACAACGGGCGAAAGGCCAGCCGACAGGGCGGTGCAGGCCACGCTGCGCACCAAAGGTTCTCCCTTCCAGGGTAACAATTGTTTCGGTTGGCCCATCCGGCTCGAACCTCCAGCTGCCAGGATAATCCCTGCCACAGGCTCGTGGACAGCCAGTATCCTGGGAAGCCCAGTCGTCGGCGGTTGGAGAGAGGCGACCACAACCGCATGATATGCCGGTACCAGCCGCGTGGCAAGCACTAGGGCCAGGGCTTGCCGTCCCAGTGTATCCGCTTGATTTAACAATACTATCCGCCGTGTCCCTTGCGGGATACCTTTTAACCCACCGAGCGGGCTGGTCAACACTTTTGCCAGGGCATCCACGGAAATGATATCCCCAGAAGCCAGCCCGGATAGGGAGGCAAAGAGTTCAGGCCGGTGGACCCATTCTGAAGTAAGTGGTTTACCCAGTCCGGATAGACCAGCTACTAGGATCACGCTGTCCACGAAAGGCGGGATGGCGGGTTCATGATCGGCAGGGGCTTTTAACGGCTGCTGGCGCGACCCGTCCGCCTCGATCAGCATCGGAATTGAACGCGCTTTAGTGATCGAATAAATGTGTTCCAGACTAATCGCATCCACTCCGGATGTCCGTTCAGCTTCGTTTAGCGACCCGGTCACCAAGACCACATCTTCTGAATCCAGATAAGCCTCGATTAGCTCCAGGTCCTCCGGATTATGTAAAATAATATGCTTATCTGCCAGGTTGAGTTGATCCTTCGAAAGGTGAGTGGAAGATGTGACAAATACTGGCGGTTTTAACTGCCTGGCAATTTGGAATAAGGCGGTCGTCTTGCCACCTGCGCCAACCAGGGCTAGGCATGGCGCGGGTAAAAGCCGCAAAGCTTGCCTCAGGGGTAAAATCGGTAATCTCATTCCCATAAATGTGTTCGCAGTTCATTTTGAGAGAAAATTGCCTCCAACACCCCGCCACCAACTGCCAGGGATTTATCGGAGACCAGGGTGCAGTAACGTGGGTCATCCCGCGGGTCTAAATCACCGATCTTCAGTCCACGGCGAACTATTAGCCCAGGATGCAACAGGCCACGCAACATCCCACTGAATGGAGCTAACACTTTTTGGCCATCCACTTCGGCAACGGATTGTCCAGGTTCAAGATGATCACCAATTTCAACAAAAGTCTCTAATACTCCCTCGGCCGGCGCGCGCAGAGCTCGTTCTGCAGCGTGTTCATTGATTCCTTCTGGGATACCAGTGTCCACTTCAGCAGAGCCTCTCCAGATAACACGCCCCATGAAATGTCCCCGGTTGGTCTCGACCACTGCGTGACAATTTTCCCCGGCCACAAAACCTGGCCCGAGACCAACAACCAGCGAGGCCGCTTCCTTGCCAAGCTCAGGGGATTGCTTGGTCATGCGACCATCGACGAGAACCGTGAATCGTGAAACGTGATGCGTGAACTGTGATGCGTGAGGTGTGGATTGAAGTTGTTGCAGGGTCCTACATTCAGGATCGACCATCACCGGAATATCCCCCTCGTCCAGGGTGCGATATGCCTCTCCCAGTTCGACCACGCGCCGGGCGGTTACCCCCTCAACAACATATTCGTCTCGATAAACTGCTTCGGCGAAGGAAGCCATACGCCGGACGACCAACGGTTGTGGCAGCTCGGTGATCACGACGCCCAACCCAACCCGGTGCAGACGCAGAGCCACGCCAGTAGCGATATCCCCCCCTCCGCGAATGAGAACAATTAGAGACATATCATTGGGGCAAGTGACTAGCTACTATAGAGTTTTTTCTCGAGAAAATCGATCATCTCTTGAGCAAGGTTGATAACTGGTTCAACGATACAATCCTTCTGCCTCCATTCGACGGATCTTTGCTTCATCCATAGAAAATATCTCCTTGCCTCTATTGATCGTATCGTAGAGCAGGTAGGAACGAGGTTGAAGTAAGTCATCCAAACAAAATGTAACCTGAGCCACCTGTTCACCCCAGGTAACGCTTGCCTCCCAGGCAGCCTGGGCTGCATGTTCGGATCGGCTCTCGCGCGGGGCCGCGCTGAACACCATCACATCCACATCACTTTGCGGACCGGCCTGGTTACTGGCAACACTTCCAAAAAGGATGATCCGGGCGATAGATGGACCGATTGGGCTATCAAGAAGGCGCGCAGCAAAATCGGCCGCGGCATTTAATTTTGGGTCGCTATTTGCTTTAATCCTACTCGCAAATTCCTGAGCTGAATGTTGCTGACTCACAGGACGTAGATCCTCATTTCCTGGCAAAGATTGTACTTGACCTGGGTAACAGCGTCAACGATTACTTAACTTGATGTTATCTAGCTTCTCTAATTTGCTAAATACTCCCCAAGCCACGCAAAACCCTTTCCGGGATCAAAGGAAATTCGTAGAACCACACACCGGTTGCCTCGCGCACAGCGGCAATGATCGCCGGGGTGAGCGGCAGGTAAGGCATTTCCGCCATGCCGCGCACCCCCCACGGTCCCAGCGG
>DATDRM010000199.1:0-2107 GCA_035291705.1 Anaerolineales bacterium | reverse complement strand
CGCCTCTTCCAGCAGATCGTTAACCAATCGGGTGGGGTAAGCATCGGTCAAGCAAAAGTCAGCGGGAGTGTAATCGGAGAGGTGCACGGGGATGTGATCGATGCCCGCGGCGCCCAGGGCACAATCATCCGGCCAACCGGCCCAGTCGAGCAGGTTTTTGGAAACAAAATCACCTTGCCCATCTCCCAGGTTCCCGCCATTAATCAGTTCACCAGCCTGTTAGTTGAATTGCGCGCTGACCTAAAGGCCGCCGGGTTAGAGGCGAAAATTCAGAACTTGATTGAAGCTGACGTAACCACCCTAGAGGCCGAAGCTAAAGACCCCCAACCGAGCCTCCCAGTGATCGAGACCAAATTGACTGGCATTCAAGCCCTGTTACAGAAGTCAGGCGGGGTCGGCCCCACCGTGCTCTCCTTAATCGAGATCGTCGAAAAAAGCCTGGTCCTTGCTCGCCAATTGTTCAAATGAAAGATTAAAAGACTTTGTTATTTGATCCAGAAAGTATCCCTACCGCTGAGCCAGGCGGCGAAACTGGGGAAGTCAAGGGCGACTCCCTCGATGCCCGGGAGTCCAAAGGCTTAGTCTATAAGCCAACTGGCCCGGTAACGCAGTACTTCGGCTATACCTTCGAGCAGGTGATGGCGCTGATCGACCAGATCGGCCGCGCCACAGAGCCCAGGCGCTACGACGGCCGGCCGCCTTACCGCGGGTTGACTTCTTACCAGGAGGGCGACGCTGAGCTGTTCTATGGGCGCGAGCAGCTGCTGGAGGAGCTGCTGGCGAGCGTCCAGCGGGCGCGCTTCGTCTGCCTCGCCGGCCCCTCGGGCAGCGGCAAATCCTCCCTGGCTCACGCTGGCCTGCTCCATGCCCTGCGCCAGGGGCGGCTGGAACACAGCCAGGGGTGGCTGGTCGAATCGCTCACCCCAGGGGCTCACCCCCTCGAACGGCTGGCGGTTGCCATGTCGGCCATAGCCCTGCGCGCCGGGACGCAACCAAAAACCGCCGGGGATTACATCCGAGAGAACGGTCCCAAGGACGTCCGCGCCCTGCACGACCTGGTCGAATTGATCGCCCGCGCCGGCCCCGACCAGCGCCTGGTGCTACTGATCGACCAGTTTGAGGAATCCTTCGCCCTGGCTAAAGAAGACGCCGAACGGTCGGCCTTCATCGACCTGCTAACGGCTGCCACCCAGCAGGAGGGGGGGCACACAACCGTTATCCTGGCCATGCGTTCGGACTTTCTCTCGCAATGCGCCGCCTATCCGGCCTTGCGCCAATTGATCAGCCAAGAATTCCAGCTGGTTGGGGCGATGGACCCGGACGAGCTGGCGCGTGCCATCGCCCTGCCCGCCCTGGAGGTGGGCGTGGCCATCGAGCCGCAGCTGGTGGCGCAGGTGATCGCCGACATGAAAGGCGAGCCGGGCGCCCTGCCATTGATGCAGTTTGCCCTCAAAGACCTGTTCGATTCTCACCAGCCAAAGAAGGGAGATCAGGTTTCTTTGACCCTGGCCGATTACCTGGGGCGTGGCGGTCTACAACAGGCGCTGCAACACCACGCCGATGCTGCCCTGGGTAAGCTTAAACCTGCGGAGCAAGCCATCGCCCGCCATATTTTCACCAAGTTGATCGATATCGAGCACATAACCGTGGTCACGCGCCGCGCCGTGACCTTCGCCGGGCTGCTCACCTCTGAGGTTGACCAGGACAGCCTGCAGAAGGTGGTCCAGACCCTTTCCGATGCCCGCTTAATCACCACCGGCGAGCTGGAGCCTGCCGTTGCCGCCCCCACCGAAGGCGTAGCACAACCCACCATCACCCTGGCACACGAACGGTTAATCGAAGCCTGGCCCTGGCTGAAGCGCCTGGTGGACGAGGACCGCCAGGCAATCATCCTGGCTAATCATATCGAGGACGACGCCCAGGAGTGGGAACAGAAAGGCCGCGATGCCAGCTACCTTTACAGCGGGGTGAGACTGGCGGCCGCCCACGCCCAGCTGTCCGAGAAAAGTCTGAATTTGAGCGGCCTGGGGCAGGCTTTCCTCGCCGCGGGGCAAGCCCAGCAATTCGAAGCAGAACGGCGTGAAGTGGAGCGTCGCCAGGCCCTGGT
>DATDRM010000198.1:0-29023 GCA_035291705.1 Anaerolineales bacterium | reverse complement strand
ACGAACGCACGTTCCCTGGCCCGCACCCTACGCGACCAGGGGATTGACCTTTACCGCAAAACGACCGTGGGAGACAACGTAGCCCGCATCGCCCAGGCGATCCAGCAGAGCATGGAACGCTCCGATATTATCATCACCACGGGCGGCCTGGGGCCGACGGTGGATGATCCCACCCGGCAGGCCGTAGCCCTGGCAGTCGGCGTCGAGACCGAGTATCGTCCTGAACTGTGGGAACAGATCCAGGCCCGCTTCCAGCGTTTTGGGCGCACTCCCACCGAGAACAACCGTCGCCAGGCCTATATTCCCCAGGGTGCCAGCGTCGTCGAGAATCCGGTTGGCACCGCGCCGGCCTTTATCGTTGAAACCGGCGGATGCGCCATCATCGCATTGCCCGGTGTGCCGCACGAGATGGAACATCTCATGGCGCACGCCGTTATCCCCTACCTGCGCCACCGTTTCAACCTCCGTTCGGTGATCAAAGCCCGTGTTCTGCACACGGCTGGGGTCGGAGAATCCCAGATCGACGATCTGATCGGTGACCTGGAAGCGCTCAGCAACCCCACAGTTGGCCTGGCGGCTCATTCCGGGCAGGTGGATGTGCGCATCACCGCCAAAGCAAACTCCCAGGCCGAGGCCGACACTCTGATCTCTCCGGTGGAACAGGCCTTGCGCCAACGCCTGGGGGATTGGGTTTATGGCGCCGACCAGGAAACACTCGAACAGGTCGCCCTCCAGGCTTTACAAACCAGGGGCTGGAAGCTGGCGGTGGTCGAAGCCGGCCTGGGCGGGGAGCTGGCGCGCCGGCTGGCTACCTCCAGCCAGGCTTACCTGGGAGGCGAGGTATTCCCGGCCCCTGTCAGCCAGGAAGAACTCGCCGCGCTCACCGCAGCCTACCGCCAGGCGCGTGGGGCAGAGGTGGGCTTAGGCGCCACCATCCTACCGGGCGTGGAGAGACAGGAGGTCTACCTGGTGCTGATCACTCCAGACGGATTGCAGCATTTCACCCGCCCCTACGGCGGTCCGCCTGGCTACGCTCCGCGCTGGGCGGTTCACCACAGCCTGGACTTGCTCCGCAGCCTCTAAAGGATCCAATCCCCGCAATTACGGTTCACGCTCCACATTTCACACATCCCAAGCGTGACTCAATCCCAATATTATTGTAAAATCAGGTATGAAGTATTGCGAGAGATGGACATCTTCTGAACGTGAAGCGTGAATCAACATATCACGCCTCACGTTTCACTTTTCACGATTATCAGGCATCAACCCAATGACCTTACCCACCCCCACCGACCTGCTCCTGACGAATGCCATCGTCCTGACCATGGACGAAAGCCTGACCCATTTCGAGCCCGGCGCCGTGGCTGTTTCCGGGGACAGCATCCTGGCCGTCGGGCCGGATGCGCAGCTGCGCCAGGCCTACTCCGCCAAGGAAACCGTGGACTGCGCCGGAAAAGTGCTCATGCCCGGCCTGATCAACGCCCACACCCATGTCCCGATGACCTTGCTGCGCGGCCTGGCGGACGATCTGCGCCTGGATGTATGGCTGATGGGGTACATGATGCCGGTCGAGCGCGAGTTCGTCTGCCCAGACTTTGTCCGCCTGGGGACGCAGATCGCCTGCGTGGAGCTGATCCGCTCCGGTGTTACCTGCTTCGCTGACATGTACTACTTCGAAGAAGAGGTCGCTCGCGCCACAGCCGAAGCCGGCCTGCGCGCAGTCTGCTCCCAAACCGTGCTGAAATTCCCCTCCCCAGACGCTCAATCCTACGAAGAATCCCTGGCCGCGGCGCGCGAGTTCATCCAGCGCTGGAAGGGACACCCCCTGATCGTGCCTTCGGTGGCCCCCCACTCCCCTTACATGTGCACAGAAGAAATTCTGTGCGCCACCTCGGCGCTGGCAGTCGAGTTCGACGTCCCCTTGCACACTCACCTGGCCGAGACCGTTCTGGAAGTGGAGAATTCTCGCGCCGAACACGACATGCCCGTTATTCCGTATGCAAAGAAACAGAACCTTTTTGAGGCCAAGCTGCTGGCCGCCCACTGCGTGCACATCGATGAAGGCGAGATGCACACCCTGCTCCATCATAGCGCTGGCGTGGCCCACTGCCCTTCCTCTAATCTGAAACTTGCTTCTGGAGCGGCCCCGGTGAGCGAAATGCTGGAGATCGGGTTGAACGTCGGCATTGGCACCGATGGCCCTGCCTCCAATAACGACCTGGATATGTTCGAGGAAATTCGCCTGACTGCCTTGCTGGCCAAGGGCGTCACCGGAGATCCGACGACTGTCCCTGCCCACGCCGCCCTGGCGATGGCGACCCGCCTGGGGGCGAGAGCCTTGTATCTAGATCACCTTGTCGGTACGCTGGAACCCGGCAAACGCGCCGACCTGATCCTGGTAGACATTTCTCCGCTGCACAACTCTCCACGCTTTAACCGCGACGCTTCCAGCCTCTATTCCCAATTGACCTATGCAGCCAAATCCTCCGATGTGAGCGATGTAATGGTTAACGGACGGTGGTTAATGCGCCACCGCCAGCTGACAACCCTGAACGAGGCTGAGTTGGTCGACCAGACCAGAGAGTACGCCCGGCGGATCGACGCTTTCCTGATCGAACGCGAGCAATCTATGTTATCTAAATTGATCGCCATTGGGGGAGCGGAGGAAGGTGAGAGCTTCGAAGTGCAGGTCAAAGTCCGCATCACCAACCCGGAACCCATTCTCGCGGCGATCAAAGCGTCGCAGCTCGAAATCTTATATTCGCGCCATTACCACGAATACGATGTCTACTTGCTGTTTACCGATCCCTCCCAAGGTTATCTGCGCTACCGGGAGGACGAATATATCGACGATAAAGACCAGATCACCAATGTCCGTTACCGCCTGACCCTGATCGGACCCGCCCGCGAGGGCCATTTTGCCAGCGACGTGCTGCTTTCTCGCAGCCGCTACATCGCCCCCGCCACGCACAGCCTGCGGTTTTACAGAGAGTATTTCAAACCTGCACAGGAAATTTCAATCGAAAAACACCGCCTGCGCTGGCGTGTGCTCTACCAGGGCACCGAATTCTATATCAACCTGGACCGCGTCGATCAGCCCGCGCTCGGACATTTCCTGGAAGTCAAAAGCCGCACCTGGAGCCGCAGGGACGCCGAACACAAGGCATTAATTGCCAGCGATCTGCTGCAAGTCCTGGGGATTTCCCCGCAGGAGACGGTGACTCAAGATTACGCTGAGCTGGTGTCAGCGTCTTAACCCCGATTTGTTTTACAGGTCTCCCCCCAATACCTTGTCTCCGGTTGGCCCCGGGCTGCCCCCCTTGGGCTCGATGGTGATGCCAAAACTCGAGTAATCGATCAACGGCTGCGGGGAAGATATCCAAACCGAACCGTACCCTTCCGGGCTAACCGAGAACACCGCCCCGCTGGTGCGCTGCCCATCCTGGATCAGCCACAGCTGGTACTGGCGCGCCTCGTCTAGCGCCGGCAGTTCATCCACCACCAGGGTCCCATAGTGACCATCTTTGCTGATCACGATCAAACCGGAAGCGGTTGGAGCAACCTGGCTGCCGGTCAACGTTACCACCTTCAGGGGTGTCGGTTGGCTGGCGCGCAGATCCCCGATCTGCTGCCAGAGCAGCACATTGCTTGCCCCCAGGAACAAGATCAGGACCAAACTGGCTAACGCCCACGCTGGCGCCAAGCGGGGCAACCCACCTCTTTGTCCAGCCGTCCCACGTTCAGCCGGCAGTTGAACTGCTGGCCAAACATTTCGTTGCCACCAGCTAGCGCGCCGATCATTCGCCCCTGGCTTTCCCGAAACAGCCGGCAGGCGCTCCAGCAATGCAGCTTTTAACGCTTGTGGCGGCTCTACCTGAGGGGGCGCATACGCCATCTGCCCGGCGACCTCCTGGTAGCTGTGCAACTCGGCGCGGCAAAGACCACAGGTCGCCAGGTGTTCGGCGACGAGCTTGGCCTCGTCTGCCTCCAGGCAAGCCAGGGCATACGCCGGGATTAACTCAGTTACATGCATGTTGTTCGCCATTAAGTAGTACTTTCTTCCTGGATATTGATACGCAGCAGGTTAATCGTTGGATTTGTTCGCATGCTCACAATTCCTCCACCAACAAGCTGCGCAACTTCTGCATCGCCATGCGGATGCGCGTTTTGACCGTCCCCAAGGGTTCGTGCAACTCCTCGGCAATCTGGCTGTGGGAATAACCGCGAAAATATGCCATTGCTAATGCGACCCGTTGTTCAGCCGGCAAACTGGCGATGGCAGCCCGCACCCGCTCGCCCTGCATAATCTGCATGGCGCTGTCCTCTGGGTCAAGGCCTTCATTTCTCGGCATAGCGCCGGGAGTCAACTCTTCCCATCCCAGGCTGTGCCCTTCTGGCCGCACCCCACGCGCCCGCAGCAAATCGATCGACCGGTTGCGTCCAATGCTGGACAGCCAGGTGCTGACCTTAGCCTGCTCGGCGCGGTACGATGCAGCCTTCTCCCAAACGCGGAAGAAAACATCTTGGGTCACCTCCTCAGCGGCTTCAACCTCACCCAGGATGTGCAGCGTCAGGCTGTAGACCAATCGGCCGTAGCGGTCATACAGCTCACTCAAGGCTTCTGGGTACGCCTGGGCGATCAGGTGGATCAGAGCTACATCGTCTACTGTCTTAAAGTTCACTCTTACCCACCTTGAAGGCTCTGAGTTTCAGATTCGGCTTTCATTGAGTAATAATTATATCCCACCCTTTCCCCGATCTTTACCCTTTATGCTAAAATCCCCCCATGAATCCCAACCAGCAGTTTGCCGCTCAACTCGCCCGCCAGACCGGTGGCCTGCTGATGGATTACTTCAAACCGACCGGCACCCATGCCAACTTTAAATCCGATCGCAGTGTGGTCACCGCGGCCGACCTGGCTGCAGACCGCCTGATCGCAGACACCATTCGGAAGGCTTACCCAGGCGACGGCTTGTTGAGCGAGGAACTCCAAACCACGCTGGGCGAAAATTCCTCGACGGTGTGGGTGATCGATCCGCTGGACGGTACCACCAACTTCAGCCTAGGATTGCCCATCTGGGGGGTGAGCATCGCCCGCCTGGTTGAAGGCCAACCAAGCGTAGCGGCTGTGTATTTTCCCGCCCTGGACGAGCTGTACACCGCCGAGACCAGCGCAGGTGCATTTCGGAATGGGGAACCCATTCAAGTCAAGCCCCCCATCCCAGGCCAGCCCACTGCTTTCTTCTCATGCTGCACGCGCACACACCGCAAGTACGCGGTGGAACTGCGCTACAAAACGCGCATCCTGGGCTCTGCCAGTTACACCTGGTGCGCAGTGGCGCGCGGCGCGGCCATCATCGGGTTCGAAGCCACGCCGAAAATATGGGACATCGCCGCCGGCTGGCTGCTGGTGAGTGAAGCCCGGGGCGTGATCGAGACGTTTGACGGGTCCCAGCCTTTCCCGCTGATCCCCGGTTTCGACTACCGGGCGCAGGACTTCCCCACCCTGGCCGCCGCCACACCGGAACTGGCAATAAAAGCCCGGGAGCAGATCAGGCCGAGATGATGTTTTGACCGATATACTGGATGTTATCATGTCCAGAATTGAACCATGACACATAGGGAGGTAGAAAATGGAATACCGCTACTTAGGGAAATCTGGCCTGCAGGTCTCGGCCCTATCATTAGGCGCGTGGGTGACCTTTGGCCAGCAAGTCGGTGAAGACGTGGCCTACGAGTGCATGCAGGCTGCCTATCAGGCCGGGGTTAACTTCTTCGACAACGCCGAGGCCTACGCCCACGGGGAGGCCGAGATCATGATGGGCAACGTGCTAAGGCGCTCCGGGTGGAAGCGCTCCGACCTGGTGATCTCAACCAAGATCTTTTGGGGCGGTAAAAACCCAAACAACTCTGGCTTATCGCGCAAGCACCTCGTCGAGGGTATCCGCGCTTCCCTGGCCCGCCTGCAGTTGGACTACGTCGACCTGATCTTCTGCCACCGCCCTGACATCTATACCCCGGTCGAAGAAACCGTGCGGGCGATGAACTTTATCGTCGACCAGGGTCTGGCCTTCTACTGGGGGACGAGCGAATGGAGCGCCGAACGGATCATGGAGGCTTATGGCATTGCCCGCCGCGCGGGCTTGATCCCGCCGCTGATGGAACAGCCCGAATACAATATGTTCAGCCGCCACCGCGTGGAGCGTGAGTATGCCCGCCTGTACCACGAGATCGGCCTGGGCACGACCACTTTTAGCCCCCTGGCCAGCGGCCTGCTGACCGGTAAGTACAGCCGGGGGATCCCCAAGGGTAGTCGGGTTACAGTAAAAGGCTATGATTGGTTGCGCGAGGAATTCGAAAGCGAAGATGGCCAGCACAAGATAGGAAAAGCCAGAGAACTAAAGTCGCTCGCCGCCGAGCTTGGCTGCAGTCTGGCGCAACTGGCCCTGGCCTGGTGTCTCAATAACCCGCATGTCAGCACAGTGATCACCGGCGCCTCTCGCCCTGAACAGGTGATCGAAAACATGGCTGCTCTTGACATGGTCCCAGGCCTGACCGAGGAGGTGATGGCGCGCATCGACCTCATCCTGGACAACCGGCCTGAACCCGAAGAGGACTTCCGCTAAGTCTTCAACTTGACCGGTTGCCGGATCACCGTCCTGAGCTTCTCCGGCGCCGTCCGGCGCGGGTCGCCCAGGTAGATCTCGTGGTGCTTGCCAGTTAATTCATGGCCTTCCTCATGAATGAAGGCGTGCATCCTGGCGATGGTAGGGCCTTCGTCGGCGTACGCGCCAAAGTACATGATCTGAACCGAAAGTCCTTCGTGGTAGCCTTCGAAGCGCAATCTACTTAACGCCGGCAACTCTTTTTTGCGCGCCGCCGTCGCTCGCGCCTGCTCGACCACCTCCGCCGAAACCTCCCGCGGTTGCATGATCATCATCGTCCAGTCCCAGTCATCTTTGGTTTCCAGGCCGAACTGGGACATATCTTCCATCCACCACAGCGCCTCTGACGGTGGTACCACGTACTCGATGCCCCGCGGTTTAAGGGCGAATTTGATGGTGTACGCCATAGCATACAGGACTTCCATCCCTTCCTGGAAAGCCGGGACTTTGTTCGGGTCGCCATGCCCATCGATCATCAGAAAATTCATGGGCGGCACTTCGATGAACGTGAACACCTTCGCCGGAGGGAAATAGAGCTGTTTTAAATCCTTTTTATAGTCGAATTTAGTCATTTTCTACCTCCAACTGATGAAAAATAATCTCCAGCCACGCCAGCACAGCCTGGGATCAGGCTCAGGCTATGCCGAACGGATCACCCAATCGCCTGGCGGATGGTTTCTACCAGGGCATGCGCCCGCTGTGGCGCGTCGCCGATGTAATGGCGCGCTTCCATCAAGTCCCGCAGCTGAGGCTCTTTGATGTATTCCAGGAAAACATCGTCCTGGCAAATCCGTTCCACCAGGGGGTTCGACTGCCCGGCCTGAACGGCTTCCCAGGCGACCAGGGTGTGCCCCCGCAAGCGTTCGTGCATCGCCTGGCGGTCTGCCCCAGCCTTCCCTAAGGCCATCAGCACCCGTTCCATAGCGGCGAATGGCCCGTAGATGGACAGATTGCGCGCCAGGGCTGCTTCGTTCACCTGCAAACCCCGTAAAATCCGCAGGCTGACCTGCAGCAGCTCATCGCTGATCAGGAAGGCTTCTGGCAACAATATCCGCCGATTGGCGGAATCGTCCAGCGTCCTTTCCAACAATGAATGCGCTGCATTGTCCCAGGCCAGGCGTGGCATCTGAGCCAGGGCACGCGCCAGGGAGTCGATCTTCTCAGCGTTGATCGGGTTGCGCTTGAAGGGCATTGCCGACGACCCAACCTGACGCCTGCCAAAAGGTTCGGCCAGCTCCCCAATCGGCGGGGACTGCAGCAGGCGCAGATCGAACGCAAACTTGTGCAGAGTGGCGCCTAAACCAGCCAGGGCGCTGATCACTTGGTAGTCTTGCTTGCGTGGGTAAGTCTGGGTGGTGACCGGGAAAAAGGGCAGGCCTAAGCGGGTGGAGAGGCGCGTCTCGAACTCGGCCAGGTTCTGCGCGCCGATCAATTCTGCATAAGACGCTCCGCTCCCCACCGCGCCCTTAAACCCTTTGCCGCGCAGGTGGCGGCGCGCCCGGCGCAGGTCTTCCCAATCGCTCAGCAAGTCCTGGGCATACTGTGCCAGACGATATCCCAGCGTAGAAGGCTCGGCTGGCTGCAGATGGGTAAAGGCGATCAGGGGAGTCTCAGCCCAGGCTTCGATTCTTTCGGCGAAGAGCAATAGCAGGGAACGCAGGTTCTCGAGGATCAAATCCAGGGATTGGCGCACGCGGAGAGCATCAGCGTTGTCTTCGATATCCGCGGATGTGGCTCCCAGGTGAAGCGCTCCACCGCCAAGCGAGCATTGCTCGGCGAAAGCCTTCAGTTCGGCCATCAAGTCGTGCTGGATCTCGGCCTCGATTTCTAAAGCGCGGCTGATGTCGACCTGCTCGACATGGGCGCGCAGGTCAGCGACCTGTTCTGGGCGCAGCAGGCCAAATTCGCTCTGCACTTCGGCCAGCTCGACCCATATCGACCGCCATAAACGCCGTTTATAGGTCTCACACCACAGGCGGCGCATATCGAGCGAGGCATAACGCCAGCTGAACGGGGAAAGGTAAGTCTCGTAATCTGACATAAAATTTCCTTCAACAACCTGCTAGAATTATACTGGCATTCAGCGGCGAAGCGGAATTAAAGAACGGCGAAAGGGTGGGCAGAATCCCTGAGCGGAATCTTCCAACCTACGAAAAGGTAAGTTCACCCATTTTTATTTGCAATCTCGTCTTATGCTGGCTATAATGGGGTGGATTTTAGAGGATATTATCGCCAACACAAGGATGGTTCCGTCTGGAAAACCACGCTGCCGCGCAGAGCTTGGATAGTAATATCGATACAGGTTTCACTGGGCAATTACAGGCCGGCACGACCCTCTCGAATCGCTACCTGATCCAGGAGGCGATCGGGATTGGCGGGATGGGAGCTGTATATCGCGCCCGCGATCTGCATTTCCCGAATGTAATCAAACTGGTTGCCGTCAAGGAAATGATCAACCAGGCGCGCGATCCGCTCGCCCGGGAGACCATCCTGCGCAATTTTGAGCGTGAAGCCAACCTCCTGGCAACCCTATCTCATCCCGCCATCCCACGCATCTACGATTACTTCACCCATAAAGAACGCTCTTACCTGATCCTGGAGTTCATTTCCGGTAAGGACCTCGAAACTATCCTCAAGGAAACGACTGGCTTCCTCCCCGAAGGTAAGGTGGTGGGTTGGGCCGTCGATCTATGCGACGTGTTGCAATACTTGCATGCTCACCAACCGGAAGCGATCATCTTCCGAGATATGAAGCCTTCTAATGTGATGATCAACCAGCACGATCACGTGGTATTGGTGGATTTCGGCATTGCAAAGACCTTCCAGACTGGTGAACGAGGCACAATAATCGGCACAGAAGGGTACTCGCCGCCTGAACAATATCGCGGCGAGGCAACTGCTCAGGCAGATATTTATGCTCTGGGGGCAACCTTGCACCATCTGCTCACCCGCCGCGATCCAAGGTTTGAACCGCCATTCTCCTTCAATGAACGCCCGGTTCGCCAGATTAACCCACAGGTCTCCCCAGAGCTGGAAAGCGTGCTCGTTACCGCTCTCCAATACGATCCCTCCGAACGCTTCCAAACCGCTGAGGGGATGAAAGCCGCGCTGCTGGATGTGAGCAGAAAGACCGGACTATCCCAACCAACCTCCCCTTATACCACCAAGGTCGCAGTCCCCCAGGCCAGCATCACGCCGCTGTGGACATTCTCCTGTGCTGACGAAATTCGCGGCACGGCTACTTATGTGCGTGATGTCATCTATTTTGGTTCATACGACCATCACCTGTATGCCCTCAACGCCTCCTCCGGAAAACTGCTCTGGAAATACGCCACCGATGGCGGCATTGTCAGCAAACCGGCGGTCTTTGGCGATTATGTTTATTCTGGATCCGAAGATTACCGCCTGCACGTCGTATCTACCCGCACCGGCTCCGTGACCTGGACCTATTTCACCAATGGTCCGGTACGCTCTTCACCGTACATCGCCCACGGACACGTCTTCATCGGTTCGGATGATGCCTCTTTGCATGCCGTCAACCTGGCAAATGGCCGGGGGATTTGGAAGATGGATAGCGGAGCCTTGATTCGATCCACCCCTCTGGTAAACCAGGACGACATTTACTTCGGAAATGAAGCGGGTGAATTATTCTGCCTCGATTTCCATGGCAGGATCAAATGGCGTTTCAAAGCCAAGCGCGCCATCACCTCTTCACCGGTTGTTTCTGACAGTTTTGTTTTCATCAGCTCCCTGGATGCCATGCTTTACGCTCTCGAAGCGAAATCAGGTTGGGTGATCTGGCGCTTCCACCTGGACAAAGGCTCCATCTCTACTCCTTGCCTGGCGGATGGCCTGATTTTCACCGGCTCCGTGGATGGCAACATCTATTGTGTAGATATCCATTCGGCGAAGGAAGCCTGGCGCTTTTCTACCGAGCACCAGGTCACCGGTTCACCCGTTATCTATAAAGATGCGCTCTATTGTGGGTCGGTCGATGGTTTTATCTACTGTCTGGAATACCGCACCGGCCAATTACGTTGGAAGTTCCCCACAGGCAATCCCATCACGGCGACCCCAACCATCCATGATGATGTCATCTACATCGGCTCCACCGATCACAGCTTCTACGCCCTCCCAGCCACATGAAACCTGGTTGAAAGCGATCCTTCCCAAATATTGGAGAGATAAATACCGTGCCAGGATTTTTCCAAAGGTTATTCAGGAAAAGAAGAACATCACCGCAGACGAATCTCGCAGAAACTTCAACGGATCAACCGACCCAGCCGCATTCGAAGCCGCTGGCGGAGACCGCGGCGGAGCAGACTCCGGCGGAGCAGACTCTGGCGGAGCAGACGGCCGGAGAAAGATCGCCCGATCAAACGCTCCTGAAGCCCCCACAGCTGATCGTCGGCATCGGCCATTCTGCAGGCAAGCAGCGCGATCACAACGAAGATTCGTTGTTCACCCTCACTTCAACCTTGTTCAGCGACGAAATCCGCCTGCCTTTTGGCCTGTATATTGTCGCCGATGGGATGGGCGGCCACCAGCATGGGGAAATTGCCAGCGGGATCGCCGTGCGCGCTATGGCCGGCCTTGTGATCAACGAAGTATTTTCCCCCTTGATCAGCCTGCCCCCTACCGATCCAACCGAATCGCTGCAAGAGATCATGCGGAGAGGGATCCAGGCGGCGCACCTGGCCATCCTCAAACAAACTCCAGGAGGAGGAACCACCCTCACGGGTGTGCTCATCTTGGGCGATCAGATGACCATCGCTCACGTTGGAGACAGCCGCGCCTATACCATCCATCCAGATGGGCGTATTCAGGTGCTCACCCGGGATCACTCCTTGGTCAAGCGGTTGGTCGAACTTGGCCAGATCACCTCCGCCGAAGCAGCCGTGCATCCCCAACGAAATGTGCTTTACCGCGCCCTGGGTCAGGGAGAACCGATCGACGCCGAGATCGTCACCGTGCCTTCGCCGAAATCCGGTTATGTGTTGCTCTGCTCGGACGGGTTATGGGGGGTGGTTGCCGAGCAGGAAGTCTTTGATCTGGTCACCTCCGCTCCCTCCCCAGCCCAGGCCTGCCAAAGTCTGGTCGCAGCCGCCAACGCCGCTGGAGGGCCGGATAACATCACCGCCATCCTTATCCGCTTGCCAGACTGACCGGGCCGACACCATAAGTCCAGGCATTTTTCACGCCCACAGGAAACCCAACATGTCGATCTCAGTTGTGCTCCACATTCAAGGCGGAGGTCGGGTGCTCGCCGAAATCGACGAGCTACCCGACCCGCGCGACCAGCTGATCAAGCTCAACAACCCGCGCAGTGTCGAGGGCAAAGACCTCGACTACCTGATGGATAAAGTCGTGACAGTTCTCTGGCCACTTGATAAGATTACCTTCATCGAAGTCCTCTCCGGAGAGGAAGACGAGGATGTCTTTGGTTTTGTCAGGGAGTAAACCCATGGAAGAGAGCTTCAAGGATCGCCGCATTTTAATCGTCGACGATGAAGAGCGGATGGTCCGCTTCATCCGGCTGAATCTAGAATATGACGGATTCCAGGTGATCGAAGCATTTAACGGATCCCAGGCGATCAACAAAATCCGCAGTAACCTGCCTGATCTGGTTTTGTTGGACGTGATGTTGCCGGATTTCGATGGCTTCGAAGTGCTGCGCATGATTCGCGAGGTCAGCACGGTGCCGGTGATTATGCTCACTGCCAAAGGCGAGGAGGAGGACCGCGTGCGCGGCCTGGAAATGGGCGCCGACGATTACATCACTAAGCCTTTCAGCCCGCGCGAACTGGTCAGCCGCGTGCGAGCCGTACTGCGCCGCACGGAGATGACCGGGGTCAGCACGCATGGCCTGATCGAAGTCGACAACCGTCTGAAAATCGATTTCGGCCGGCACGAGGTATGGCTTGAAGGCAAGTTGGTCAAGCTCCGTCCGACTGAATATCGCTTGCTGTATCATCTGGTGAAAAACTCTGGCTGGGTGCTGACCCACGATCAAATCCTGACCAAAGTCTGGGGATACGAGTACCGCGACGAACCCCACTACGTCCGTCTGTATATCAATTACCTGCGCCAAAAGCTCGAGCAAGACCCGGCCAATCCGAAATACATCCTCACTGAGCGAGGCGTCGGATACCGCTTTGTAGACTTTCGTCGCGGTCAAAAAGACTCAGAGATGTAGCCCAGCGAAGTTTGGATCAGGCCACTCGAAGTTCGCCTTCACCCCTCATCCTTCTGGCTCCTCTGGTTCCTTATTCCGACCTTGCCAGTCCGCGAACTCTAGGCTATACTCTCCCCCTGAGGATAGTCATCCAATGCCGAAGCAACGCATCTTGCTGGTAGACGATCATGAGGTCGTCAGGCTGGGTTTAAAAGCCCTCCTCGATCGCCACCCCAACTTTGAAGTCGTCGCCGAAGCGAGCACTGCCAGGGAGGCCATCGAACGGGTGGCGGCTTACACCCCAGACGTTGTCGTCATGGACATCCGGTTGCCCGGTGGTTCGGGGATCGAAGCTTGCGAGGAAATCGCTTTAAAACACCCGGAAACCAAGGTAATTATGTTGACCTCCTATGCCGAGGACGAAATGCTCTTCTCGGCCATCCGGGCCGGGGCATCCGGATACGTGCTCAAGCAAATAGGAGGAGAAGACCTGGTGCGGGCGATTGAAGCCGTAGGCCGGGGGGAGGCCTTGCTCGATCCGGCGGTCACTCAGCGCATCTTCCAGGAAGTCCGCAAAGCGGCTAAAGAAGAAGAAGCCTCGGCCTTCTCTGCCCTCACCCAGCAAGAGCGACACGTGTTATTGCTGGTCTCGGAAGGTAGAACGAATCGCGAGATCGCCAAAGCCCTCTTCCTGGGCGAAGGTACGGTGCGCAATTATGTCAGCAGCATCCTCTCGAAACTGGGGGTAAGCAATCGCGCTGAAGCCGCGGCTTACGCTGTGGAGCATAACTTAAAAGACTATCTCTAACTTTTAAGTTCTTTCTACCCGGCAGATCGGGCACGGGCAAAGCTTGCGTAAGTAATTCCAGGTGTATATGCCATAGTGATGGCCATCTTCCCATTCGATGGTCAAGGCGTAGGCCCCGACGGCTTCTACCCTTTGCATGCGGGTTGCAGGGGTATCCTCTATCGGCAGCACGAAGACTTGGAGGTCCGGATCGGCGCTCATATTCGCATGTCCCCCGCGGCACTCCGCACAAGGACAGGCGCTCCGCAATAATGTGAAAGAATAAACACTGGTATGTCCGTCGCTCCACTGGAGGCTCATTTCCCGAGCCTGCCGGTCAGCGGTGACGCCGGTTGGTTTAAGATTATCCATCATAGGTTCCTCAAGGGTTTTGCACCACCGCCAGGTAATTGGCAACCGCCCAACCGCGCCGCGTCGTATCAACCGGAGCCACCAGATACCACCAGTTGTAGCCATCCACCTCGCGCGGGCCATCCTTGACTTGGAAGACCTCTGCCTCCAGGCCAAGCATGCGCACTTCGCTCCCCAGGCCGGGCTCAGTGCGCAGCCGGAGACCATCCCCACCTGTCCCTGAGATCTGCACGTAGGCATCCAGAGATATATTGCCTGGCGCCGGCGGAAGTAATTGGACTGGCGTTGGGGTGACCGGCGTGGTGGGAGTCGGCGAGGGCGCAGTTTGCGTCGCTGTCGGGAGCGCGACGACTGTCACCGCTGCAGTCGGTAAGCCTTCCGCCGCCCGGGGGGAGCGCGTCACCCATAATAACAGCAGGGTGGCGGCTGACAAGACCACCCCAAACCCGATGGCACCCAAGACCAGCCAGGGATCAAACAACCAGCGCGCGAAATTACGTAGATCCATCCTATTCAGCCAGCTCACCCGGGAAGCAGGAAAAAAGTTAAGGCCAGAATGATGTAAATCGCCAGCAATTCCGCGCCTTCCAGCCAGTTCGACTCGCCATCCTCCGAAACCAACGCCGTGATCAGTACCCCAGCCACTAACGCTACCAGCTCCAGCTGATTGAAAACCAATTGTAACGGGTTGCCAAGCAGCAAACTGATAAAAACCAGCACCGGGGCGACGAACAGGGCGATCTGTAAACTTGAGGCAACCGCGATCTCCACGCTCAACTCCATCTGGTTGCGCGCCGCCACCTGCACTGCAACCAGGTGTTCGGCTACGTTACCGACGATAGGTACCAGGATAATTCCCAAGAAAAACTCGGAGATCCCCAGACTGGCTACAACCGATTCCACCGCGCCCACCAGGAGTTCGCTGGCGATAACCACTCCTAGCGTGGCGAAGCCCAGGACGAACAGCGCCTTCCGCACGCTCCATTCCGGTTCATGGATTGACACCTCGGCCGGTTCGTGAGCCAAAGGAGCGCCATGAGACTTAAAGCTAAATAATAAAGCCAGGACATACAGTACGATCATCACAGCCGCCACACCCAGGCTGAGGGCTTCCACTCGCAACCCGGTTGGCTGGCCGAGGTAGTGGCTGAGAATCGACGGGATTAACAAGGCCAGCACCGCCAGGACGAGCAGGATGGCGTTGCGGCTGGCATGGCGGCGCTCGAAGGTCTGCACACCATGCCGGGCTCCACCCACCACCATCGCCACACCCATCACCAGGAGCAGGTTCCCGAGGATAGACCCGGTGATAGAAGCCTTGACCAGCTCCAGCAAGCCCTCGCGGATGGCTACTATGGTAATGATCAGCTCGGCGGCGTTTCCCAATGTAGCGTTGAGCAACCCGCCGATGCGCGGGCTGGTGCGTGCAGCCAGCGCTTCCGTACCCTGGCCGATGAAATCAGCCAGGGGGACAACCGCCAATGCTGAGAACACAAACACCCAGACCGGGTCCCAATCCCCAAATTCAGCCAACAATGCCAGCGGCAAGGCCAGGACAAGTATGGAAAGAGGTTTCTTACGTAGAAAGCTAAAGAGAGGCATCATGAGTTAATCTCTACCTTTTATTCGGCCAATCGCCTGGCTCTCCAAGCGGGGCTCTGGCGAAAAGAGTCCGGGGAGTGATGTCTGGCACCAGAACTTTTAAGGCGCGGGGGAGCACTTCGATAGTAAGGCGCTCACTCCCCTTCTCCGGCTCCCCATCAATTTGAAAATAGATCGGGGAATCTGACTCCAGGGAGATTTTTTCGAACTGGATATGTTGTACCCGGTTCGACTGGATGTGGCGCCCAGCCCACAGGTTCCAGGCTTGCTGCACAGCATCCTCCAGATTCTTCCCTTCAAACAACCACAAGTCCATCAAGCCATCGTCGAGCAAGGCGTTGGGTGAAATGTTTGCAATCCCTCCTGCATAAAGGTGAATATTGCTTACCACAGCCAGCATGAAATGGCCTTGCATCAATTCGCCCCCCTCGATGACACCCAGATTAACGCCGCGCCAGATCGTGGCATTCCAGACTGCCGAGGCAAAGTACTGGACGATAGAAAAGTTTTTCTCCCATTGGCTGCGTGGTTCGATGTGGTGGACGACAAACGCATCCAGGCCTACACCCGCCCAGAGCAAGAATGGGACCTGATTGCACAGACCGATATCCACTTCCCACACCTGGGCTTGCGCCAGCCGCCGGGCGCTTTCTTCGAGCGCCATGATGCGCGTCCAGGTCAATCCCGGCAAGCCAAGTTCCTGCGCCCAGACATTGGCTGTCCCCGCTGGCAAAACGCCCAAAGCGGTTTCGGTGCCGATCAAGCCCGGTAAAGCGTGGCCAAGTGAGCCATCTCCACCGACCACGTAGAAAGCGTCCATTTTTTCCGCAGCAGCCTGATGAGCAAGCTGGGTGATATGCTTCCCTCCTCTGCTCGTCTCGATCTGGATTTGCCAGCCGTGCTTCTGCAACAGGCTGGCTGCCCGCTCAGTCAACAACCGGGAGGGGTATCTCCCGGCGACCGGGTTATAAACCAATAATGCACTCGGCATCGCTCTACCTTCTCATCTGGGTACGGAGAATGGCATGATTTTACTACAACTGAATTCAAAGATCAGCGTGGTAAAATTCGCTTTAGTCCGCTGCGTGGGAAAAGTGTTATGCCAGATATGAACATCTTGAACAATCGCTACCAACTCGAGCAACCTCTGGGAAGTGGTGGGATGGCGGTTGTCTACCGGGCGCGTGATTTGATGCTCGAACGCACGGTAGCGATCAAAGTCCTGCGCGCAGATTTCTCACAGGATGCGGCGTTTCGCGAACATTTTCGCCAGGAAGCCAGGGCGGCAGCCAACCTGTCTCACCCGAATATCGTCACGGTGCACGATTTTGGGCTAGATGCCGGTCGCCTGTTCATCGTTATGGAGCATGTATCTGGTACCGATCTGAAGAGCTTGCTTCAGAAACGTGGCCGCTTCAGCGTTGCTGAGACGCTTTCCCTGCTCATCCAGGCATGCGCTGGAGTCGGGTATGCCCACCGGGCTGGCCTGGTTCACTGCGATATTAAGCCGCAGAACATGCTGATCACCCCTGACCAGCGCCTGAAAGTCGTCGATTTCGGCATCGCCCGCGCCCTGGCTTCCATCCACGCCGACGAGAAGGCCGAGGTAGTCTGGGGTTCTCCGCAGTACTTTTCGCCAGAGCAAGCAGCCGGGTTAGCTCCCTCCCCTGCGTCGGACGTGTATTCGCTGGGAGTTATGATGTACGAAATGCTCACCGGCCAACTGCCTTTCACTGCCCCCTCCTCCACCGAGCTGGCCCGCCTGCACCGCCAGGGCATTCTCAAAGCACCGCGCCAGCTCAACCCGGCGATCCCTCCCCCTCTGGAACAGATTCTTTACAAAGTCCTCGCCAAGGAACCCGCTGCACGCTACCGCACCGCCGACCAATTCGGAAGGGTGCTGATGACCGTCGTCCCGCATGCGGCCGCTGCAGTTGAGGGGGTTCCCCCGCCCCAAAGCCTTCCGTCGCGGGCAAGCCCCATCCCCCGGCCCGCCCCTTCCCCCAGTACACCAGGGCAAGTTCTGCCAGCCAGCTCAGAAGTGAACCCCTTAGAGATCGATTGGATCACCATCGCATTGGGCTTGATCGCTTTTATCGCCGTTGGAGGGCTAATTCCCTTCTTCTTGTGGATATACTTTGTTTATAACCCCCCCATCCGGTAGTTCTTCAGCTAATAAAAATCACGGCCAGCGCCGTGATATTATTCTGTGCAAAAATCCAGGCCTCAAGAGCCTCCTGAAGTTCGAGTGCAGGAAAGTTGGCTAGTCAGTTTTTACCAGCGTACGGATGCACTTGGCGCACAATACTTTACGAACCTTGCGCCCGTTCACAAACACGGAGACGTTTTGCAGGTTAGGATGGAAAGTCCGCCGCGTAGCTTTCTTTGACCAGGGACGATTACGACCAAAAGTCGTTTTCTTCCCACAATTTTCGCAGATTGCCATTGCTTGTCTTCCTTTCTTGAATGATAATTGCACCAACCCCAGGCGAGGTACCAACTGCCAGCATTCTTTGTTTCACCAGGACAGCTGCGTTCGGAATACCTCCCGGAAACGGGCCGCGCAATCTTACCATAAATCGTATCTGATTACAAGCTAAGTGTTAAATCATCACAGAGGTTGATATGACCGGAGAAACCACTCCCATTGGCAGCATCCATGTCGCACCCAGGGCAGTCGCCACCATTGCCTATCAAGCTGCCCTGCAATCCTACGGTGTCGTTGGACTGGCTCCCAAAAACCTGATCAACGGCCTGACCAATGTCCTGGTCAAAGACCCGACCCAAGGAGTCGAAGTCACTTACGACAGCCAGAACATCAACATCGATATTTATATTGTCATCGAATACGGGACACGCATCAAGACCGTAGCCAGCAGTGTTGCCAACACCGTTCGGTTCCATGTCGAGAAAGCCCTGGGGATGCCAGTGAACCAGGTCAACGTCCACGTGAGTGGATTGCGGATCAGCGATCTGGATTAATTCCCCCTTCGACTTTCTACTCTAAGACCACGGATCTCTTGATGAAATTAGAATCGCAATCTTTATTAATCGCGAAGCGACAGGAGCAATTCCGCATCGCCCCCATAGACGGGCAGGCTTTGAAGAAGCTGATCGAAACCGGCCTGACGTGGCTAAGGACTAACCAGCAGACAGTTAATGTACTCAACGTATTTCCAGTCCCAGATGGCGATACCGGCATCAACATGGTGCTCACCATGCAATCGGCTTACGACGAGATCGCCGGTTCACCCGAACGCAACTTCGGTAAAATAGCCCATGCCGTCGCTCATGGCGCTCTGATGGGGGCGCGTGGCAACTCCGGTGTCATCCTCTCGCAATTATGGCGCGGTTTTGCCCGCGGCGTGGATAACCTGGAATTGCTGGATGGGCCAACCATGGCGCGGGCTTTTGCCGAAGCGCGTGACACAGCCTACAAAGGCGTCGTACGCCCGGTAGAAGGCACCATCCTGACCGTCGCCAAAGATTCTGCCACGGCTGCCAGGGAAGCCCTCCAGGAAACCGAGGACCCGATCAGGATCCTGGAACGAGTGGTCGCGGCGGCAGATAAATCTGTCGAACACACGCCCGAACTGCTGGCCGAGCTCAAAAAAGCCGGCGTGGTCGATGCCGGCGGCAAGGGCCTCTTCTTCCTCATGGAAGGCATGTTGCGCTACATCAACGGTCTGCAGATCGATTCTCCGGTCACCTCCGTCCAGCCCCTTTCTGCGATGAACCTGGAGGACACCCTGGAAACGATCGAGCCGGGCCAGGATTACGAAGTCGTGGTCGACTTCCAGCCGCAGGCACCGCTTAACCTGGAGAAATTTTACGATGACCTGCAGAAAATGGGCACCTCCATTCAAGTAGGCGAGGGGGATGGCATTTATCGCATGCACATCCACGTTCCCACCGAGAAACTCCACGAACCGGTCGATTACACCATGTCGCTGGGCACGATCACCAAGGTCTCGATGGAGAATCTGATCAAACAAATGGAGGCGATCGAACGCAAGGCGCGCGGCGGCCGGCTTAACCTGGCGCGCATCGAGCCAGGCCAGATCGCTGTGGTGGCTGTTTCACCCGGACCAGGCATTGCCCGCGTGTTCGCCAGCCTGGGAGTAGCAGCCATCGTCGAAGGCGGGCAGACGATGAATCCCAGTACCCAGGACATCTTGAGTGCATTCGAAAATCTGCCCACAGATCAGGTGATCATCCTCCCCAACAATAAGAACATCATCCTGGCTGCCAATTCCGCAGCAGAGCTCACCGTAAAGAATGTAGCTGTCATCCCCAGCCGCACTATCCCAGAAGGGTTAGCGGCAATGCTGCGCCTGGTTCCTGAGGGCGATTTCGATGCGGTGATCGCGGAAATGACAGAAGCCCTGGATGAGGTTCAGACCGGTGAGATCACTACCGCCATCCGCGATGCTGATATCGACGGCGTCCATGTCCGGGAGGGAGAGATTATCGCACTATTCAACCGGAAATTGGTCCACTCGACGAACAATTTAGAGGCAGCCTGCCTGGGCTTACTCGAAAAAGCCAACGCCGCGGACTACGAGCTGGTCACGCTCTTCTACGGCTCCGATGTAACCAAGCAGGATGCCAACCAAATCGCCGACACCATACGCATCGCTTACCCCAATCTGGATGTTGAACTCCAGGATGGCGGCCAGCCACACTACCAGTTTATCATATCCATCGAATGACCTACTTGCCCGGGGTCTCTATCCTCACCGACAGCACTGCCCAGTTTACAATCTCCCCATTCCCAGGGCAGGATTTGGTGAGAGTCATCCCCCTCAGGATCAATCTCAACCGCGTGAACTACCTGGACGGCCTGGGCTTGTCTATTTACGACCTGCCGCTTACCGCACGCGACGGTAAATCCGCCCAGGCACACGCACCGCAGCCAGAGGAGTTTCGGCGGGCCTTCCTCTCCCTGGGAGAAGAACACCAGGAGATCCTCGCTATCCTGCTCTCGGCGCGTCTGAGCTCGGCCATTGCCAATGCCCACCAGGCCGCCGGGACCCTCCCGGGCCGGATATCTCTGACTATTTTTGATTCCCAGACTACCGGTGTCGGGCTGGGGTTGCTGGTCCAGGCAGCCGCCGAAGCCGCTCAAGACGGCGCGACTGTGAAAGAGATCAAGCAGCTGGTGCGCCACCTGGTAGCCCACATTTACACGGTTTTTTATGTGCAAAGCCTCTCTTACCTGTCGCTGGGCGGGCATATCGACCCGGCTCAGGCTGTGGTGGGTGAAATGTTGGGGGTGACTCCGATCATCTTGCTGGAGAACGGCCGGTTGGTGCCAGTTCAGAAAGCCCGTTCCTCCCGCCACCTGATCGATTTACTGGTTGAATTCCTTGGAGAGTTCGGAAAGTTAAAACACATTTCCCTACTCAAAGGCACCTTGCCCTTCGAGAGCGAAATCCACCATCTCCGTCAGCGGATTAACGAACTTTTCCCCACTACCACCTTCAGTGAACACATCCTGGGTACCGGTCTGGCGTCCATCCTCGGCCCGTGTAGCCTGGGACTGGTGGTTATGGAAGACTGAGTTAAGCCTGGCCAGACTAACCCATGCAGATCGCCATCGTCACCGACAGCACTTGTGATATCCCCTATGATATCGCCCATCATTACCAGATTCAGATCGTGCCGAATATCCTGGTGATCGATGGGGAAAGCATCGCGGATGACGAAGGATTCTCACGCCGCGACTTTTATATCCGGCAGCCTGGAATGAAAACCTTTCCAACTACTGCCACGGCCTCATCGGGGACTTACCACGCCCTGTACGAAAAACTCTTCCAACTGGGTGCCAACCATATCATCTCTATCCACGCCTCCCGTTTCCTGAGCGGCATCTTTAACGCCGCCAGCGTGGCAGCCCAGGCTTTCCCTGGCCGCATCCACGTCATCGATAGTGAAACAGTCACTCTCGGGTTGGGATTCCAGGCCCTGGCTGCCGCTGAAGATGTAACCGCCGGCTTTTCCCTGGAGGCGGTCTTGGATCATCTGGAACATATCCGCCCCCGTGCGCGAGTGATCGCCCTTTTGGATACATTCGAGTATGTGCGGCGCAGCGGGCGTGTCTCCTGGGTGCGCGCCGGGATTGGCTCCCTGCTGAACATCAAACTCTTGGTTGAAGTAAAAGATGGCCTCGTCCAACGCCTGGGGGAAGTCCGCACTCGGGGTAAAGGCATCGCCCGCCTCCTGGCCATCCTGCATGACCTGGGCCCGCTCGAGCGCCTGGCCCTATTGCATACCAACGCCGAATCCGAGGCCCGCCAAATTCTGGAAATCTTCGCTCCACAGCTGCCCACCGAGCCCTTGTTGGTCAACATCACCACCGTGATCGGCGCTCATGTAGGACCCAATGGACTTGGCTTTGCCGCGCTGACCGTCTGACGAATTGGCTAAGTGTGGGGGATACTATCCTGGTAAAATAACTCAGATGAATCCCTCTTTGCAAAAATTACAAAAATTCTTCAAACTGGAGTCCGAACGCGGCTACGACAACCGCGCCGTAGTAGGCGGCCTGGGACGTATGCTGGATCCCTGGGAGGCGGAAGCGCGCGCCGACGGTCTGCCAGAAGAATTGATCTCGGCTGTCATCTCCCGCTTGCGAGATTACCATCACTTGAGCGCCGCTTCCCGCCAGGAAGTCTTACAAGGCTTGTGGCGGCGCATCCAACGTGGAACGGAAGTGGAAACTTCAACGGTTATCTCCCCTGTCACCGAACCAGAGCAGCAGCCCGCTGCGGCTGCTCCAGCCGATGAACAGGTGGAGATCGATATCGAAGTTGAGGTGAAAGAAGGAGCTCTGGAAAAGGCAGAGCCAGCTGAACCTGCCCTCCAACCCAGGCATGCCCAGCCAACACCCCCACCAGCTTCCCCACCAGCCGCGCTCAACGCATCGGTTACCGTCCTGCCCGGCGTGGGTCCGCGCCACGGAATGACTCTCAAGCGCCTGGGACTCGAGACATTGGGGGATATGCTGTATTACTTCCCCCGCCGTTACGATGACTACTCTCGCCTCAAGCCGATCAACCGCCTGTGGTATGGCGAAGAGGTGACTGTCATCGCCAGCGTGCAGAGTGTTGCCAACCGGCCAGTGCGCAGCGGTCGCGCCACGATCACCGAAGCCGTGGTCAGTGACTCCACAGGAGCCCTGCGCCTCACCTGGTTCAATCAGCCATGGATTGGTAAGCGCCTGCGCAACGGCGTGCAGGTTGTGCTATCTGGGAAGGTTGACCAATACCTGGGTCGCTTGGTGATGAACAACCCCGAGATCGAGCAACTGGAACAGCAGAACCTGCACACCAACCGCATCGTACCGGTCTATTCTCTCTCTGCCAATATCACTCAGCGCTGGTTGCGCCGCTTAATGCACCAGGTAGTTACCTACTGGGCGCCGCGCGTGCCAGACCCTTTACCTAAGGGCTTGCGCCGTTCCGCCGATTTAGTCGACCTGACTACCGCCCTGCTGCAAATCCACTTCCCCGACTCGTGGGAGCAGCTCAAAGTCGCCCGACACCGCCTAACTTTTGACGAGATTTTCCTCTTGCAGCTGGGCATGTTCAGCCAGAAACGCGCCTGGCAAGAGCGCACGGCGCGCGTCTTCGAAACCTCCCAGGGCTGGCTGGAGGCCCAGGTGGCACGTCTACCCTTCACGCTCACCAACGCCCAGCAGCATGCCCTGGAAGAGGTGCGTACAGACCTGGCCAGCGGACACCCAATGAACCGCCTGCTGCAGGGTGATGTCGGTTCGGGCAAAACGGTGATCGCTGCTCTGGCGATCGCCATGGTGGTCTCTCACGGACCACAGGCAGCTTTGATGGCTCCCACCAGCGTATTGGCGGAACAACATTACGCTAACCTGCAGCGGCTGCTTACCGGCGAAGATGGTGTCTTGTCAGAAACCCAGATGTGTCTGATGGTTGGTTATACACCAGAAAGCGAGAAGCGCGCCATCCGCGATGGCCTGGCTAATGGCGAGATCAAACTTGTCATCGGCACGCACGCCTTGATCGAAGAGCCGGTGGCTTTTGCCGACCTGCAATTGGCCATCATCGATGAGCAACACCGCTTCGGCGTTGAACAGCGCGCCGCCCTGCGCCAGAAGGGTCGCGATCCACACTTGATGGTGATGACCGCCACCCCTATTCCCCGCTCGCTGGCCTTGACTGTTTATGGCGACCTGGACCTGCTGGTGATGGACGAAATGCCTCCCGGCCGTCAGGCAGTCAACACCCATGTGCTGCTCCCGCGCGAACGAGAACGCGCCTATTCCTTGATCCGCAGCCAGGTGGAGCGGGGGCGTCAGGCTTTCATTATTTATCCCCTGGTTGAGGAGGGGGATAAAGAGCCAGTCGAAGGCTCTCCCGACGGAGGCCGGGCTGCGGTGGAAGAACACCAACGCCTGCAAAGCCAGGTCTTCCCGCAGCTTAAACTGGGCTTGATGCACGGCCGCCTGCGGCCGGACGAGAAAGATGAGGTCATGACCCGCTTCCGGGATGGAGAGAATAACATCCTGGTCTCTACTTCAGTCGTGGAAGTTGGCGTGGATGTGCCGAATGCCACTGTCATGCTGATCGAGGGCGCCAACCGCTTTGGGTTGGCCCAGCTGCACCAGTTCCGCGGGCGAGTGGGGCGCGGCCAGGAGCAAGCCTATTGCCTGCTCATCCCTGAAACGGACGACTCCGCCGAGAACGAACGCCTTTCCGCCATGGTGGAGACCAACGATGGCTTCGTCTTAGCCGAGCGCGACCTGGAGCAGCGCGGCCCCGGTGATTTCCTGGGCACGCGCCAATCCGGCTACACCCAAGGACTGCGCCTGGCCAGCCTGACCGACGTCCAATTGATCGAAAAAGCCCAGCACTCCGCCCGGGCGCTGTTTGAACACGACCCTGACTTGGTGCTCCCCGAACACCAGGCTTTGGCCGCGCTCCTGATCGGCTCCGAAAGTGGCGGTATGCAAGCCGCTAAAGGGGATATCAGTTAAAACAGATTAATTCGAATAGGTTCCACCTTGACAATTCTGGCCCAATAATTGCACCCTAACATCAACGAGGAATTATGGTTCGAGCCGTATTGCCGGGTACATTTGACCCCATCCATTTTGGACATATCGATATCGCGCGGCGTGCCGCGCATCTTTTCGACGAAGTCATCGTGGCGGTGTATGACCGTCCCCTCAAATCCCTGCTTTTTCCGCCTGAGAAGCGCATCGCGCTGGTCAGCCAGACATTTGCCGGCGATGCCAAGATCTCCGTCATGGGCTACAGCGGGCTGACGGTGGAGCTCTGCCAGCGGATCGGCGCCCAGGTGATCGTGCGCGGCCTGCGCGTTTTCTCTGATTTCGAGTACGAGTTCCGTTCTGCGCTTGCCAACCACCGCCTGGCCCCAAGCATCGAAACAGTGGCTCTGATCACCAACGAGGAGCACACCTTCCTGTCCAGCTCGACAGTGCGCGAGATCGCCTCCCTGGGAGGCGACGTGACCAGCATGGTGCCGGCCCATGTTGAAGCCGCCTTGCGGGCGCGCTTCGGTGAGCTGGGTGACAGCCAGCAGATCGTCCCGACCACTTCAATGCGTGATTAACGACCACTTGACTATAAGACTAATCGCGTGTAACCTTAATTCACTCAAACTCTTCTAAAGAGCATCCGCTGCTCGCGGAGGGACCCGATGGACATCTTGCACCTGATTGACCGCCTGGAAGAACTCTTCAACGAAAGCCGCGCCATCCCGTTCACGCATAACGTGATCGTGGACGAGGATCGCATGTTAGATCTGATCGACCAAATGCGGGTTGCGATCCCGGATGAAGTCAAAAAAGCCCAGAAAGTCACGTCAGAACGCGACCGCATCCTCGCACAGGCCCAGGAGGAAGCCAACCGCACGCTGGCCCTGGCGCGCGAGAAGGGCGAGCAAATGGTCGAGCGCGATGCCATCGTGCAGTCTGCCCAGGGGCGCGCCGAGCTAATGACCGCCCAAATCATTGCTGATGCAGAGCAGACCCGCCGCGAGGCAGATCACTATACCATCGAAAAGCTGACCAATCTGGAGATGGAACTCGAGCGTCTCATTAACGAGGTACGTAACGGCATCCGCGTCTTGCATGACTCCCAAAAACCAGAAGCATAATCGCCTGGATCAACGCCCTCCCCTACTGGAGGGCGTATTGATCAACTGCCCTTTGAGATGAGAATGCAACGCAAACGGCTTTCCCTGATCCAGCCCTCTACCCGCTCATTCGCCCACGCTGGCCGCCACACCCCCGGTTACCGCCTGTTCGATTTCTTGCATGGCTATGTCTATGGGCGTTGGCCTTATCTATACATCGGCATCGGCGTCGGAGAGCACCCGCTCTCCCCGACTATCGCCCGCATTGCTGGCTGGTGGTCGCGCCTCTTCCCACCCCGCCCATCAGACAATGGCGCCTCCCCGAAGCCTGCCAACCTGGCCTTCGCCGACACTTACCACGGCAAGGTGGTGCCGCTGTCTGCCGCCACCCAGCTGGTCACCGTGCGGGAAAACATTCGCCTGACAAACCTGGAGCAGGTTATCCCCTACGCCCGCGCCCGTGACATCGTGCTCCAAAACCCGGACCATATCATCGCCCTGCAGTGCCCCTGCCGCTCGGCGCGCTCCGATCCCTGCCTGCCGCTCGACGTTTGCCTGGTAGTGGGTGAGCCGTTCGCCAGCTTCGTCGCCGAGCACATCCCGCAGCGCTCGCGCTGGATCAGCCCGGCGGAAGCGGTCGACATCCTGCGCGCCGAAGACGAGCGCGGCCACGTGCACCACGCCTTCTTCAAGGACGCCATGCTGGGGCGCTTCTACGCCATCTGTAATTGCTGCGCCTGTTGCTGTGGAGCCATGCAGGCTCACCAGCGCGGCACCCCCATGCTGGCCACCTCAGGCTACCTCAACACCGTGGACAAAGACCTGTGTATTGGCTGCGGCGATTGCATAGAAACCTGCCAGTTCTTTGCCTTGACGGTCACGGGTGGCTATGCCGCAGTCGACGAAACCCTGTGCATGGGCTGCGGGGTGTGCGTCAGCCATTGTGAGCAAGGCGCACTGTCCCTGCGGCGCGCCCCGGCGAAAGGGGAGCCGCTGGAGATTTTGGAGTTGATGCAACACATACAATAGGTTACCTCCAAGGAACCAAGATGAGCGATTCAACCGTTGAGGATTTTCTAAAATCATACAACCCTGAAATGCGCCAGCTCGTGCTGAAGACCCGCGCCGTAGTGCTCGCGGTCATCCCGGATGCCATCGAACAGGTCGACTCGCCGTCTAAGATCATCGCCTACGGCTTCGGTCTCAAATACGCCGACCTGATCTGCGCCATCGCGCCCTATATATCCTACGTGAATTTGATCTTCAGCCAGGGGGCACAATTGCCCGATCCGCGAGGATTGCTTACCGGTACGGGCAAGCGGGCCCGGCATGTCAAAATTAAGACCGCCACGGACATTGAGTCCCCCGGT
Organism: Anaerolineales bacterium; assembly: GCA_035291705.1. Taxonomy (GTDB): domain Bacteria; phylum Chloroflexota; class Anaerolineae; order Anaerolineales; family UBA4823; genus DATDRM01. The sequence continues at coordinate 1,915 of DATDRM010000198.1, read as the reverse complement.
GTACGATCTCTTCTAGAAGCAGCGGTTGCTTCGATGACCCACTGATATCAAGAATAGAAGATCGAGGTATGACTGAAGAAACGTTACATCCCATTCACCCCGGTGAAGTCCTGCTAGAGGAATTCCTGAAGCCAATGGGCTTGAGCCAAAATCGCCTGGCGCTCGATATCGGCGTCCATGCGCGCCGGATCAACGAAATCGTATTAGGTAAGCGCAGGATCACCGCCGATACCGCCCTCCGCCTGGCCCGCTACTTTGGCACGTCTCCTCAATTCTGGTTGGGCCTGCAAACGGACTATGATCTGGATGTGGCTGCGGACACCTTAGGAGATCGGCTCGAACGTGAAGTGAGAACCTTCGTTGCTGTGAGATGACTCGGATAGACACTTTGAAAATGGACACCCAATCCCGCCAAACCCTCGCCCGTCTTATTCAAGAACAGCGCATTGCCGCCTTCGGCACACTGCGCGACAGCGCGCCGTTCGTTTCGATGGTCTTGTTCGCCGCCTCACCCGACTTCGCCTCCTTTTACATTCACATCAGCCGCCTGGCTCAGCATACACGCGACATCCTGCAAGATTCTCGCTCCAGCCTGATGAGCGCCGAAACCGACCGCGGGGCGGTAGACCCGCAGACGCTGGCGCGGGTATCCATTCAAGGCGAAACAATCGAGGTATCCAGGACCGATGCAGGTTACGATCAGGCTAAATCGGTCTACCTGCAGAAACTTCCACAGGCGGCCTCCAACTTCGGACTCGGAGATTTCTCGTTGTTCCGCATCCAACCCGTCAAGGCGCGCTACGTCGCCGGGTTCGGCAAGATATTCAATTTGACCCTTGCTGAGTTCAAGCAAGCCGCCTCCGAATATCGTTTAGCTCAGTTCGAAGCAGTCTTTACGCAGTTCGCAGCGTTGATTCAATCCCTGCCGGAGACGCTTTTCCTATCAACGATGAATGGCTGGTCGCCCCGCGACGTCGTGGCACACCTGATCGGATGGAACCGGTGCATGCGAGAAGTCTGCCTGAGACTCCAGCAAGGCCAAACGCCTTTCTACTATGCCGACGCAGCGAATGACTTCCAAAACGTCAACGCAGAACTCGTCGCCCGCTACGCATCCCAGGATAAAGACGTAATGCTCGCCGAGCTGAGCACCTCCAAGGAGGAATTGATCCAATACCTGGTGTCGCTCGATGCCTCCATTTGGGATGCAGACTATGGCGTCCAACATCACCGGGGAGGCGCAGCGACCGTCGCCAGGACGGTCAAATCTTTGGGAGATGACTACCAGGATCACCGGCAGGAGATTGAAGCATGGGCAGCCGGTAAATCTATTGCCTGAACTATGAGGGGCGGGCAGTTCCCGTCAGAACTGTTGCCATAAAGTCGTTAATAACCCCCCTCCTCCCCTACCCCCTAACTCCCCCGCTCCCTTGCTCCCTAAAGTCCCCTCTCCGGCCGGGTGAAGTTCCGTTCGATTATCCGATCCACCAGCCCCGGGAACAAGACGTTCAACCATACAGAGAAACGCATCGGCCAGGGGATAACCAACCCTCGCCGCGGCCGCCGGACGATGCTCAAAACCGCCTGAGCGACCTCTGCTGCATCCAGCCGCAGGGACGCCGGTGTAGTTCTGCTCGTTCTACGTTTGGCCCCGGTGTGCTCGTCGAACTCGGTCTTCACGCCTCCCGGGTAGATCGCCGAGACGTGGACACCATACACCCCCACTTCGCGCCGCAACGCCTCCGTGAAGCCCCGCACGGCGAACTTGCTGGCGGCGTACACCGTGTAGGTCGGCGTGGCTACCTGTCCCGCCATGGAGGCCATATTGACGATATGTCCGCTCCGGCGCTTGATCATGTGTGGTAAAACTTCGCGCGCTGTCTGGATCACCGCTATCAGGTTGATGCGCAGTTGG
>DATDRM010000197.1:0-4299 GCA_035291705.1 Anaerolineales bacterium | reverse complement strand
GAACAGCTCCATCGGTGCAGCCAATCGCCAGATCGCCCGCGCCGCGGGCACGGTGATGGCTGCTTTTGTTTTGAGCTACCTGACTGGCCTGGCACGCCAGGTAATCGTGCTGAACGCCTTCGGCACCAGCGCGGTGATGGACGCCTTCAACGCCGCCAACCGGGTGTCGGAAACCCTGTTCAACTTGGTGGCGGGCGGAGCGCTGGCCTCGGCCTTCATTCCCACCTTTACCGGATTGCTTTCTCAGGACGACCGCCGCGGGGCGTGGCAACTGGCTTCGGCCATCGCCAACCTGATTCTGGTCATCTCGGTGCTCGCCAGCCTGTTGGCAGCGGTCTTCGCCCCCCAGGTCGTGCGAATTTTCCTTGCGCCAGGCTTCGCCGCTGACCCCACCCAGGAGGCGTTGACGGTCGATTTGCTGCGGTTGATGCTGCCGTCCGCCGTGATCTTCGGCCTGAGCGGGCTGCTGATGGGCATCCTCAACTCGCACCAGGTCTTCTTCATCCCGGCCCTGGCCCCTTCAATGTACCAGGCCGGGATGATCTTCGGCGTACTCCTCCTATCGCCGCGCCTGGGCATTTACGGGCTGGCGTGGGGGGTTGTGATCGGGGCTGCGCTACACCTGGCGCTGCAATTGCCGGCCTTGCTACGCCAGAGAGGCCATTACTTTCCCACGTTGGGGTTAGAAATACCTGCCGTCCGAGAGGTGGCGCGCCTGATGGGGCCGCGCTTGCTCGGTGTGGCCGTAGTGCAGCTCAATTTCTGGGTAAACATCTGGCTGGCTTCCCGGCAGCTCGAAGGTAGCGTCACCGGGGTAGTAGTGGCTTTCATGCTGATGTTAATGCCCCAAGCAGCCATCGCCCAGTCGATTGCCATCGCTGCCTTGCCGACCTTTTCGATGCAGGTGGCGCGCGGCAGGTTAGACGAGATGCGCGCTTCCCTGGCAGCCAGCCTGCGGGGAGTATTGTTGCTCTCCTTGCCGGCCTCATTGGGGTTACTCCTGCTGCGCCAGCCGCTGATCGTCTTGCTCTACCAACGCGGCGAATTCACCCCTCACTCGACGGAGCTGGTCGCCTGGGCTCTGCTGTGGTACGCGGCTGGCCTGGTGGGGCATTCGGTGGTGGAGATCCTGGCGCGCGCCTTTTACGCCATGCACGACACCCGCACCCCGGTCCTGGTCGGGGTGCTTGCCATGAGCCTCAACGTGGCCTTCAGCTTCGCCTTCTCGGCCTTGTTTGTGCGCCTGAAGTGGATGCCGCATGGTGGGTTGGCGCTGGCCAATACCCTGGCGACTGGCCTGGAGATGGTCAGCTTGCTGGTCATTATGCGCCGCCGGCTGCAGGGCCTGGACGGGCGGAAAATCCTGGTTGCCACCGGGCAGGCAGCCCTGGCGACGCTGGCCATGTCGTTGGGGGTTTGGGCCTGGTTGAGCTGGACGAGCAGCCAGCCCGTTTGGTTAGTTGCCCTGGGCGGTATAGCCCTGGGGGCGGGCATCTATGGGGTAGTGGTGTTGGCCTTGGGGGTCAGGGAGGCGCGGGGGCTACTAAAAGTGATCGACCAAAGAATTCGGGCAAAGGTATCTTGATTATCTCAACTTTAAATCCTCACCGCCATATAAACCACATCGCCTGGGCAGTTACAATTCCCAGCAGCGTGCCGCCCACCGCTTCCAGGGGGGTGTGCCCGAGCACTTCCCTCAATTGTTCTTCTTTCAAGGGGTGTCCCCGGGCTAAATCCCGGATCATGGCGTTGATGATCTCGGCGTGCAGGCCCGCCTGGCGGCGGATGCCGGTGGCGTCGTAGATCACGATGATGGCGATCGCCAGCGCCAGGGCGAACAAGGGCGTATCAAAGCCGACAAACAGACCGATCGCATGCGTAATGCCGGCAATCAAGGCCGAATGTGAGCTGGGCATCCCGCCGACCCGCAGTAGCATCACCCAGTCCCAGGTGCGAGTGACCAGGTAATTCAAGGGCACTTTGAGGATTTGCGCCAGGCCCCAGGCAGTGAGCCCGGCGATCAACACTGGATTAGAGAAAAGGCCGAGCAGGTTCATTCTATCCGTTCAATCCCCGGTTCGCGGCTATCTAGGCGGGGTTGTAATCCGCCAATCCTTCCCCAGAGAGCTGTTGCACCTTGAGCTCGGCCTGGTCGAGCAGCTCGGCGCAATGCCGGGCCAGGGCTTGCCCTCGCTCGAAAAGGGCCAGGGCTTCTTCCAAAGGCCGTTCGTCTGCCTCCATTGCGGCGACGATGGCTTCTAGCTCGCCGAAGGCCTGTTCGTAACTCAGCTGGTCCAGCGGCGTTTGGGGGGTGGACATTGAGTTTGGTGAGGCGCTCATCGCTCACTCCTTAGTTGATCGAGATTAGAGAGTCCAGAATCGAGAATCGTAATTGGAGACCTCCGTGGTACAGGTCAGGAGAGATAATTGCGCAGCGGAGCGTCTTCAGCGATACCTTGCATGGCTTGAGCATCGAATTCCTGCCAGGTGAGTCCATTATGTTTTAGAAAATTATCGATCTCCGGCTTCACCACCCGCTCATAGGTCGTCCGGGTGGTAGCGGTTTTCGCCCGCGCAGCGAGTAAGGCCGAGACCATCGCCGAAATTAAGATGGCAGTCAGGGCGATCACTGCCAGGATCGTCCAGGTCTTGGTGATGAAGAAATAAGAGATCAATAACACCGCCAGGGTGAGCAGCGTGCACAGGGAACACCCAATCCCGAAGGCATATTCTGCCGCGCCGCTGCCAGCCTTGATTAAATTTAGGTTGGAACCTTCCACCAGCTCCTTCAGCGCTTCCTGCTGGTCCTGGGCGGTCCTGGCTCCAGAGACGAGCGGCGCGCCGCAAGCCGGGCAGAAATCCTCCACCCGGAGTGCGTTTGCGCCGCAGTTGAAGCATTGGATGGTAGAAGTTTCAGCGCTGCCTGTCATTCCATTGGATTCCCATCCGCCTCTCGCACGCGCGCACCGAATTCTCCGTCGCTGACGCGCACCTGCAGGTCCTCGCCGGGATGGACTTGCTCCACGCTCTTGACCAGGCGCCCGTCTGATCCCCTGACAAGGGCAAAGCCACGCTTCAGGATAGACTGGGGATTGAGGGCGTTTAAGCGCTGTTGCAGGCCTGGCAGGCGGGTACGGTGGATTTGCAGGTTGTGCGCCAGGGAGAGACCAACGTAGCGGGATAGATCATCCAGGCGCTGGCGGTCGCGGCGGATGCGCGCCACGGGCGAGCGCAACCGCAGCTGGTTTTGCATACCCTCTAAACGTCCGCTCTGGGCGAGCAAGAATACCTCGCAGGAGCGTCCCAGGCGATTTTTTTGGTCGACCAGCGCGGCACGCATATCAACCTGGTCTGGGGTGGCCAGTTCGGCGGCAGCGGTTGGGGTCGGAGCGCGCAGGTCGGCCGCGAAGTCGGCAATGGTGAAATCCGTCTCGTGACCCACGCCGCTGATCACCGGCGCCTGGGAGGCAACGATGGCGCGCGCCACGCGCTCGTCGTTGAACGCCCACAGGTCTTCGATCGAGCCACCCCCACGCGCCAGCAAGATGACATCCGGCTGGACAATTTCATTCAATGCCTCCAGGGCGGCTTTAATTGCGGCCGGGGCTTCCTCGCCTTGCACCGGGCTGGGGGCCACGATCACCCTGGCGAGCGGAAAGCGCCGGCTCAATGTGTTAAGCATATCGCTCAGAGCTGCTCCAGTGGGGGAAGTCACGATGCCGATCGTGTTCGGCCAGGTTGGGATCGGGCGTTTGCGCGCCGGATCAAACAGACCTTCGGCTTCCAGGCGTGCTTTCAAGCGTAAGAATTCCTGGTAAAGCGCTCCCTCACCAGCCGGGCGGATCAGATCGGCGTACAGCTGGTAAGAGCCGTTAGCTTCATAGACGCCAATGCTACCGTGAACTTCTATCCCATCGCCATCGCGGGGCAGAAAAGCCTGGCGCAGGACGGCGTTGCGCCACAACACGCAGCGCAAGGCCGCGCCAGCATCCTTTAAAGTAAAGTAAAGATGGCCGGAGGAGGGACGGGACAGGTTGGAGACCTCCCCCTGGACCCACAGCTCTTGCAGAACCTCATCACCCTCAAGCAGCTCGCGCAAGTAACGCGTCAGTGCGGTGACTGTCCAGGAAGGGGGTTGAAACAGAGGCAGTTGCATCATGTTCGCAGCGCCCGTCACTCTCAGCCGGACGGACATCTAGAATGGATGGAAAAGAGGATACTCTGCTTCGGGTGGGTTGTCAACTATTCCTTGAGGATGGATTCTCTGCTACAATAACAAGCAGTCAGCCATCAGCCTTC
>DATDRM010000196.1:0-2811 GCA_035291705.1 Anaerolineales bacterium | reverse complement strand
AGCAAGATCAATTCCCATCTCCATTGACGAGTAGGAAGATTTCGAGTGATCACCAGCCAACGCGGGAATGTCGTCTTCATCTCAGCCACTCGTATCCCGGCTCGCCCTCACAGGGCTGTTGGTTAAGCAATTCGAAGAATGCTTCGACAACCTGCGGGTCAAAATGCTTCCCGCTGGAGGAAGATACATACTGGCAGACCACATCCACCGGTAAAGCCTGACGGTATGGTCGGTCTGAGCGCATCGCATCCCATACATCGATGATGGCGAAAATCCGCGCTGCGATAGGGATCTCTGCGCTCAAAATCCCCCGCGGGTAACCCGTGCCGTCCCAGCGCTCATGGTGGCAATATGGGATGTCCACTGCCGGGCGCAGGTACTCGATCCCCCACAACATCTCGTAAGCATAGATTGGGTGCATGCGCATGATCACCCACTCTTCGGCAGTCAAACTATCCGGTTTGAGCAAGATCGAGTCCGGAATGCCCATCTTGCCGATATCGTGCAGCAACGACCCGCGCCGGATGTGAATCAACTCTTCTCCGTCGATCCCCATCAAGCGCGCCAAGTCCAGAGTCATGTCTGTGACGCGTTGCGTGTGGCCCTCGGTCTCCCGGTCGCGCAGCTCCAATGCTGTCGACCAGCCCTCCAGGGTACTGTCATAAGCTTTGAGCAGGTCCATCTTCGACTGGTATAAACTGGAAACCATCTGATTAAAAGATTGCGTCAGTACAGAGACTTCATCGTGTCCTTTCGGCTCGACCTGCACCTCCAGGTTGCCCTGTGCAACATCGCTCGAAGCCTGCACCAGGTTGCTTAACGGACGGGTGATAATATTGGCGATATTCACCCCCAGCACAATCACCAGGAACAATGCCAGGCTGACCAACATTGTGATCTGGATGCGCGTCGCTCGGCTAGCCCTCACCAGGAAGGTGCGCGCCAGAGCAATGCCGATCACACCCAGATCTTCATCCCCCCGACCTTCCCAGGCGCTCAGGATTTCTTCATAGTCGATATGGCTGACCTTCAGTTCGCGCTGTTTCCCCAGGTTACGCTGTAGGCTGCTGAAGTCTTGCTTATCCAGGACCAATAAAGCTTGTTCGCTATCCAATGTTAGTGGCTCAATTAAAGTACTGGTCACCGGCAAGCCGTCTTGGTCGTACACAGTCACCTGGGCAAAGGTTTCCTTGTGTATCTGGTCTAACAGGGTAGACAAGGTCCTCCCGACTAGCACTACGCCAGCGAATCCTTCCTGCTGATTATAGACCGGACCCGCGACGTAGAAAATAATCTCCCCAGCCACGCGTGCCACACCAGAATACTTATCTCCCAATTCGTCGACCTGCCGGTCGAGCACTTTGCGGACGAAGGGCCACTCTTGATAGGCACCCCCTCCACCCGCAGAAAACTCGTAATCGACGGCGCTTCCCTCTGGCTGGTGGCGCATGCTCAGGACTAGCTGCCCCTGGGTATCCAGGAACTCGACGATCTCTTCCTGCTGGTTGGCAGTAATGCCATATGCAAGAGCCCCTAGGCGTTGCGTGTCCCCCACCTCGATCGCCTCTGCCACCCCGACCGCGTGCGAAAGCAGGCGTAATGACTTCAGCAGGTCTGTTTCCTGGCGAACCATCCCCTCCGAGGCCAGCTTCCCGCTCTCGATCAACTGGTTTGTATAGCGCTCGTCGATCGTGTCGAAGACGATCTGCGTCACCACATAAGCAGATCCAACCGCCAGAAACACCGCCAAGATCAGGAAGGGCAGGGTGATCTTGGTGCGCAGGGGTACCTTAACCCGTGGTAAATTACTTGCGGATTCGCTTGCCTGGCTAACAGGAATTTCCAGGCGTTCCTGAACTACAGAATCTTCTATCATAAAAATACCCCTCAGCTAGGTGCCTGAGGGGTTCCTTTGGGATTAAGGTTGGCCTAGGCAGCCCGTCCGTCCTACGGCGGCGAGTATAATACTCGCACATCCGCTTAGATCGTAGCTTTGCGCCCCCGCCTTTCGGCAGGTTTGCCTTTTCTCGGCTATTTCTCTATTATGCTTTCAACTCCAATTAAAGACAAATTTCTGGCGACAATTGATCACCAGTCGGGCGTTTAAGATTCTGTAATAAATTATATCGTACATTTTAGATTAATGTTCACCAAGATTTGAACCCTTTCATCTTTGAAAGGTGAATCATAATTGCATCGCGTCTTTGCACTAATTATTAATGAGCGGCCAAACAACGTGCCAGACGATATCCGTCCAGAAGTGCACCCCCACCGCCGCCACCAATCCCACCTTCAAATATCGTTCCCCTGCCACAAGCCCAATGATCCCATTCAATAAGAACAATTCGCCGAGAGCGAGTGGGGGAAAAGCGTTCAGGCTGGAGACGCCAAGCATAACCATAACTCCCGGCAGATGCCCGGCTCCGAAGGCTAGTGCGGCAATGACATTCGCGATCCCCAGCGCTACACCCGTCATTCCCCGCCGCCTAAGGACCAGGTTTAGCAGGAACGCCCACAATCCCAGCACGAAGGCGCGGAAGAGGATCTCCTCCCCGATGCCGGCCGTGGCCGATGCGACGATCGAAAACGGAAACGGCGGGTGCGGGAACCCCTGCCAGTCCCCCAGGGAAGCGAACCCCCGGTCAACCAACACCACCAGGAGACCCAGGGCCAGCCCGATGGCCAATGGTCGCCACAGCCACTCCTTCCACCCCGCCCCTTCCCGGAAAACCCCCGGCAGCCCGAGCTTTTTCGCAAACCAGTATCCGGCCAAGCCCAATAGACCGTAAAGTACGATGATGATCCCCGCAT
>DATDRM010000195.1:0-7375 GCA_035291705.1 Anaerolineales bacterium | reverse complement strand
GTGCTCGTACTTCCCCTGTTTCGTAGTCAATGACCATCCTCAATTTGTGCTGTTCTTTCATTGTCAATGTCACCTTGTTTTCCATGGGGTGACATTTTCGCTGAACAGTCAGGGGGTGTCAATATCGCTGAACAACAACAGCAAAGAAAGTGATTCCTTGACGTAAACATCTAAAACGACTACAATTCGCCCTGTCTCAAAGACGTCTCCAGACGGAGACGGCCTTTTTTTGCCTTTTATGGGAGAGATGAGATGGCTGAAGGAAAATCACGACCAACCGGTGATACTCACGAGGATGACGGTTCTGAGTACACCGCCGAAGTAGTGAACCTATCGCAGACGAGTGTCGCGCAGGTACAAGCCGAGATGGTCCGCATGAGCCAAAGCCTGGCCGACCAGATCATGGCTACCGAGGTGAGTGTGCACCAGGGGATCATCAGCCGCATTGAAGCCGAGTCAGTCAACCTGAGTATGGCAGGCTCTATCCTCGTCGAGACTGCCAGCTTCGTTCAATCTGAAGGCGGGGTTGGCTTGGTGCGTAGCCAGGAGGCGATGTTGAAGAGCAGCACTGCAGGCATTGTTCTGGCAGATCATGCTACCCTGCAAGACGCCCGCGCGGGTTTAGTGATTTCCCGGGAGGTTCAAGGAGAATCCGTCCGGGCAGTGGTTTTGCTGGCACGCCAGGTCAATGCACCCGTCGAGACGCTCTTGGACATGCGGCGTGTTCTGCTGGCTGGGCTGGCTGGTGGAATCGGTATGGGAATCACGTTCTTGTTCGGCAATTTTCTTTCTCGGCGAAGGAGATAATTTACAAGGGTTATTAACCCATCAAAACCCTCCGGTGGATATCGGAATAAACCAAAGGGGCGAGGGTAACTCAATTCCAGTAATGTAAATTGGTTGAGTGAGAGGCGCTCCAAGGAAGGATATTATGGAAGATATCGTGTTAAAAGCCAACCGGCGTGTCGTTATCGGTAAACAAGTAAACACATTGCGACGCTCCGGCCAACTTCCAGCAGTGCTCTACGGTCGCCATGTTGACTCAATGACGATCGCGCTCGATATGAAAGAAGCCAGTAGAGTCTTGGAAAAATTATCTTCCTCGGCTTTGATTGTCGTCGAGGTGGATGGACGGCGACACCTTGCGCTGGTTCGCGAGAAGCAGCGTAATCCAATTCTAGGCAGTTTACGCCACGTCGACTTCCAGGCTTTATCGCTCACTGAAAAAGTGCGCGCGAACGTGTCAATCCACCTGGTTGGAGAATCCCCGGCAGTCGAGACTTACTTTGGGATCCTGGTCACCAGTATGGAGCAATTGGAGGTCGAAAGCCTGCCGCGTGCATTGCCTGAGCGGATCGCTGTAGATGTCTCCGGCCTGGTCGAGATCGGGGATGCAATCCATGTGCGCGATCTTCTTCTGGCGGAAGGAGTGGAAGTTCTCGAGGATCCAGATGCTGTAATTGTTGTAGTCACTGCCCCAATTGCCGAAGAGGTCATTGAGGAAGAGGTGGCAGAAGCCGTGACGGGCGTTGAACCAGAAGTGATCGAGCGCGGTAAACGAGAAGAGGAAGAAGAAGAATAATTACCATTATTGATTTAACAAGCGGAGCGCGAAAAGTAAATCTAGGGTGATCTGTGCGCTGACTCCCCAAAGCAGCTCACCAGAGTAGGGTTTGAAAAAAATCACAGGCAGTGGTGAGTAAGGTTGGGGCAGCTCGCGCATACGGATTTCGTGGTTATCCAGGTTCCCTAACCAGTCCAAAGGGATCGTGAACACTCGGCTGACCTCGTGTCGCGCCAATTTAAAGGTGTACGGCCAGGGAATAACTCCCACCATGGGTCTGACGCAATAATTGCTGATTGTACGCCGCTCATACAGCTGCCCCAAAATGGTTACATCCGAGGGTTGAAGGCCGATTTCCTCTTGGGCTTCACGTAAAGCAGTCATCTCGGGGTTTATGTCTTCTGGATCTGAACGACCACCTGGAAAGGCGACCTGATCGCTGTGCTCCGGGAGAGTTGAGGTCCGGCGGGTGAAGAGTACATGCCAGTGGTGGCTTTGATTTAACAGGGGGATGAGCACTGCCGCCTGACGTGGCGGATCTGGAAGCAGGCCTGGAGGGAAATGGGAAGTGGGGTGGGCAAGTCGCGACGCAGTGTTTAGCGCCTCTGCCAGCCTTCGGCTTATTTCATCTCGGGTAAGATTTTCGGTCGAGATTTCGTCTTTCATTCAAGGGGAATTCCACCAATCGTCACACCGGTTCGATCCTCTGATTAACCTTTGCAGGGATGATCGGGCGTGCAAAAATCAGGTATCCTGTATGGGCGACCATGCGATCGGTCGGGCGGATACGTTCCGCAACGGGTTTATAGTAGCGCAGAATGGTTTCACATACTTCAATAAATGCAAAATTCTCCCGGTGCAGAGCGGGGAGTAAACGGGTGATTTGGTTGAGTGTGGGCAGGATGCAGCCAAAAAAACCGCCCGGCTTCAAGGCTGCACGCACTTGGGGGATGTAGTCCTCGGGATTTGGGATATCCATGAAAAGGGCATCGGTGCCACGCTCATCGAAACCGCTTTCTATATTGGCAAGTTTGAATGTCACCCGATCGGAGAGACCTAACCGAGCAAGATTCTTCTGTGCCAATTGCTGAATATCTGGACGCATTTCGTAAGTCGTGATATGTCCTTGCGGGCCGACGGCGAATGCCAGGGCGGTGGTCATTGCTCCGGAACCTGTGCCAGCCTCCAATACATGCTGGCCGGACCCGATCCCCATCGTTATTAAGATAAAACCTATATCTTTTGGATAAAGGATTTGGGTAGTACGGCGGATTTCGCGAATCAATTCTCCCAGGGCGGGTTGAAGCAGGAAAAAAGGATTGCCCAGGTGGCTAAAGACTTCGCTTCCCCAAAGCTTACCAATCAAGTCATTGTGATAAAGTACGCCACGATGTGTCTGTAGTTGTTCACCAGGTGTCAAGCGGAGGATAAAATTCTTATGGCTCAATCCAACCAGCTGGGCAAGATCACCGGCTTGGGCAGTTAATTGTTCGTTTTCCATGCTTTTAGGTCCAAAGGGTTTTCGCAAGACTCAGAGGATGGCATTGGAAGCCCTATATCTTACCATGAAGTCAAAGGCAACTGACGAAAAAGCAAGGTAGCTTATCAATTTTATGAGAGAAAAATCCTTGACGGTTCGAGGTTAAATTGGTAAACTGATCGAAATTTGATGGCACGTCTGTACGCTTTGGAATTCGTTGGTAGCTAGCCTGGGCAGAAGGGCCTGTCTGGGCTTGTGTTGTTTTAATAGACTTTGCCGGTTGCACCACGACCGTAGCGGGACGATGTGATGACCATCAGTAATCTATAAAGAAGAAGGAGTTTGAAAACAATGAACGAGCGTGAGACTGGTACGGTTAAATGGTTCAACGCCAGCAAAGGCTATGGTTTTATCGGTCGCGAGGACGGCCCTGACGTCTTCGTCCATTACTCTGCGATCGAGTCCGATGGCTACCGCACCTTGCAAGAAGGACAGCGGGTGGAATTTTCTATCGAACAAGGACCGAAGGGTCTACAGGCGGCGAACGTTCGCATCGTCTGATTCTTAATCCTATAGAAAGAAACCCCTCGCACCGTGCGGGGGGATTTTTTTAATCCCCTTCGACTTCTACCAGACTCAACCAATATCCGATTAAGAGGAATATGAAACTCGAGATTGTGGCTACTCCCAGGTGTAAAGGCCCAAGGCTGGCGAAAGTCCAGCTAAATTTATCAGCGAGCGCATGACCTGCCCAAAATCCGATCCAACCCAATAGGATGTATAGGATTAAACGACCGAGACCGCCCCCCCTAAATAGGTGAAAGGCCGCCCCATACAGGGTTGAAATCAGCATGCCAAAGATGAAAGTCGGTAATGTCATCGGGGAGCAGTGTACTCGAAACTTAATGCATTGTCAACAAAGGGGGTGTCAACATACCCAGTATCTCCTGGAACTACGACATGACATTTGACACTTGACTTTTGTTATTTAATCCTTAAACTAATTGATAGATCGTCTGAATCGGAAATAAAATATATAAAATATGTCAGAAATTGACATAATTGATGTGAAAATTGTCGATTTGTTAATGGAAAACGGCCGAATGAACGCGGCCGAGATCGCGCGCCAGGTAGGGGATATCACTGAGAGGGCGGTACGTTACCGGATTAAACGCATGGAACGCGAGGGCGTCATCCGAATCTGTGCGATCCCCAACCCCAAATCAATTGGTTTCTCAGTGATTGCGGATGTTTTTATCGAAGTTGAGTCTAGCCAAATACTCGAGGTCGCCCAAAAGCTGGTCGATATGGAATGTATCAGTTACGTAGCCTGTTCGATTGGTGAAAAGGATATCAGTGCGCAGATTATCGCTCACAACAGCGATGAGGTGTATGCCATCGTTACAGAGGTGATCGGAAAAGTTAAAGGCGTCAGGAAGACGACGACTTCGATTGTACCTCTGGTATTGAAGGATGTATACGAGTGGCGTATCCCACGATAGCAATTATGTAAATAAGCGACAGCAGTCAATCTATCAATTTTTATTAGTCATAGAGGAAGAGAGACATGACCCAATCATTGGATGAAGCGCTCGCTTATACCAATAGATGGATCGATATCATCCATAAGTCAACTCTACCGGAGGACGAGGCCAAGCTTATAATCGAGGAATCGAAGAAAAATTTTGCCGAGCACTTTAATGCTGGGTGGTTGGAATATCGCAAATCGATCACAGAAGCAGGTGATTGGGCAGCGACCGAATGGACCGGCCGGGGTGCCACCTTTAGTGATATCCTGGGTCGTGAATTCATCGACTGCCTGGGTGGTTATGGCCTTCTCGGTCTGGGATGGGCACATCCGGAAGTGGTGGATACTGTCCGGGCGCAACTCCAACGGACACCAATGCCGAGCCAGGAGTTAATCGATCCATTAAGAGGTGTGCTGGCCCGACTGGTGGCTTTAATCACTCCCGGAGATATTAAGTACAGTTTCTTTTGCGCAAGCGGCACCGAGGCTATCGAGGGGGCGATCAAGCTAGCGAAGATGTACACTAAACGGAACGGCTTCATCGTCGCGGTGAAGGCTTTCCACGGCAAAACGATGGGGTCATTGAGCATGATGGGAAAGTCGGATTATCGCTCTCCCCCAGGGACACTCTATGGTGGCCCGGTTTACCACGTGCCATTTGGAGACGCAGATGCAGTCGAAAGACAATTAGATATCTGTCAAAAGGTCGGCATCGACATCGCCGCGGTCTTAATGGAACCAATCCAAGGTGAAGCTGGGGCTATTGTCCCACCAGAAGATTTTTGGCCACGACTCAGAGAGATCACCAGGCGGTACGGCGTCTTACTGATCGCCGACGAGGTCCAAACCGGTATGGGGCGCACTGGAAAACTCTGGGGCGTCGATCATTGGGATGTTGTACCTGACATTATGGCGATTGCCAAATCTTTCGGGGGTGGAGTCCTGCCAATCAGTGCCTTCTGTTCGACTGAAGAAATATGGCAAGTGATGATGTATCCTAACCCCTTCATCCATACGACGACCACCGGTGGCGGCGCCCTGGCATGCAGCGCAGCGATCGCGGCAATCAGTGTTACCCTGCGGGAAAGACTCTGGGAGCAAGCGGCTGCAAAAGGGGATTATCTCATTCCAAAATTGAAAACTCTCGCGGCTCAATATCCCCAGATTTTCGAGGCTATTACCGGGCGAGGGCTTCTAATCGGAATGCACTTTATAGATTCAGAGGTGGGGTACAAAGTAGCTGCCGGGTTATTCAGGCGAGGGGTACTGGTAGCAGGGACACTCACCAGCGCTCACGCTATTCGCATCGAACCACCATTAGTTATTACCTATGCTCAGATTGATACGGTGCTCGAGAGGTTAAAAGATACGCTGGCTGAGGTTAGCCGGGAACTTTAACTGGATTTCATCAAGAAAGCGCTCTCGATAGTATCTTAGGTGGAGAAAAAAATTTAAAAGAAAAAGGGTGAAGCGATGGCAAAGAGATTTTCAGAAACCAAATCGATGTATGATCGTGCCTGCCAGGTGATACCCTGGGGGGTGTCTTCAAATTTTCGTTATTGGGGAGAGCAAACACCTGTGGTGATGCGCGGCCAGGGAGCCTATATATGGGATGTGGATGGGAACCGGTTTATCGACTACCGCTTGGCGTTTGGCCCGATAATTTTAGGCCACGCCGACCCGCGGGTAAACCGACGCGTGCACGAAGAAATGGATAAAGGGACGCTGTTCGCACACACGCATGTCTTGGAAGTGGAATTAGCTGAACGCATGGTGCGGATGTGCCCCGGAGTCGAGAAAGTGCGCTTTGTGAATTCAGGCACCGAAGCCACTATGCATGCTTTGCGTATCGCGCGCGCCTATACAAACCGTGAGAAAGTGGTTAAGTTCGAAGGCAATTACCACGGATTTCACGATTATCTCCTATTCTCGACCGCCTATACCGCGGCTGGCTCGATTGGCTCCCGGAGAAGCCCAATCCCAGTTAAAAACTCCTCAGGTATCCCGGGCGCCTTGCAAGACTTAGTCTTCGTATTGCCCTTCAACGATTTCGAGATGCTGGAGAAAATGGTGAAAGCGCAATGGGCAGAGATCGCAGCGATTATCGTCGAACCCATCGCTGCTAATATGACCAGCATCCCGGCTGAAAAAGGCTGGCTTGAGTTAATGCGACGATTGTGTGATGAATTTGGCATCGTTATGATTGTGGACGAGGTCAAGACAGGTTTCCGGATCGCAAGAGGCGGAGCGACGGAATATTTCGGGGTAAAAGGTGACTTGATGACGTATGCCAAGTCGTTAGCCAACGGCTTCCCGCTGGCCGCTCTGGGAGGCAAAAAAGAAGTGATGGATGTAATCGAGCCAGGCAGGATGGCACATGGTGGCACGTATTGTGGCAATGTCTTAGGGACGGCAGCTGCCGTAGCTACACTTGAAATTCTTGAGAACACTGAAGCGTTGAAAACAATTGAGGGCCGGGGGACACAACTGATGGAGGGCATTCACGCTGTGTTATCGACAGCTGGTGAAGAGCATACGCTGGTAGGTGTCCCGGCCATGTTTAGTTTTATCTTGGGATTGTCTCAACCGCCGCGGGAATTTCGAGACCTGATTTCTATCAACGTTGAACGCTATGAATTAATCCATGCAAAGATGCGCGAGCGGGGTATTGAGTACGAACTTGATGCCAAAGAACCGTGGTTTGTTTGTGAAGCACATTCAGACGCTGACGTGGCTGCGACTCTCAGTGCCTTGGAGGACAGCCTAAAAGAGATAAGGTGATGAACAAACCTCATTATCTAAG
>DATDRM010000194.1:0-9559 GCA_035291705.1 Anaerolineales bacterium | reverse complement strand
GTACCATAAAGGTCGGCTATGCTCAATTTGTGAAGTCACTTCTAATGAGATTAACGACCCGTACCAACATTTGTTACAATAACCAATATCTATTTGTAACATTCGATCAGATGCTTTGCACTTACTTTTCGGACACTGGCCTGTCTATGAGTGGGTATCAAGGGAGAATCCCAATGTATGTATATAATCACTTAAACCCCAGCGAATGTGAATTTGTCCCTGTTGCCCAAGCAGAAGAGTTACCAAACGGGGAGCGGATTTTCGTAGAAATCGATGACCTATCAATTGTTGTGTTCAATATAGCCGGACAGTATTTTGCCATTGGCAACGTGTGTTCGCACGACGATGGCCCGATCGGTGAAGGCGATCTAGAGCAGTACTCGGTGGCTTGTCCCCGCCATGGAGCACGCTTCGATATACGAACGGGGAAAGTGTTATCTTTACCGGCTTTCGTCGATATCCCATCTTATCCAGTGCGGGTGGTGGATGGGCAGATCGAAGTTGGGATTCCAGTTGAGAATTAATGTTTAAGTTATTGAGGGACTATCCCCCAGGCGTAAAATGTAGGTACATACAGGACGCGCTCGCCTTTTGCGGAGGCGGACATGTCAATTTTTTTTAACGCTTTAAAGGTGTTGAAGACGCTGGGTCTCTGTGTAATCTGTTGCAAGTCGGCTTGAACGACCGACCACTCCGATTCCCAATCTTCTGGTGAAGGGGGGGTAGTCCATTGGCCGCCGAGCACCCCGGTCTCGACCGTATTCAATCCAAGACCAGAGAATATCCCTGCCAATTTGCGCCCCATCTCGGGATCGGCTGCCTGGCTCCGCAAAGCGGCCTGCTGCCATTGGCCAATCTGAGCAAGTTCAGGGGGATAGTCGATGCGCCCGCCGTAGTCTGGCTCGGCAAGGGCGAGTATTACCCCACCTGGTTTAGTAACGCGTGCCATTTCGGCGACTACCTTGGCAGGGTCCACGACCCACAGCAAGAGGAAATGGCACAAGCTTATATCGAATATTCCAGTTATATAGGGGAGCGCATGGGCATCAGCCTGGGTAAGAAAGGCATCTGCGGTATGTCGGGCGGAAATATCTAAATACTGGCGATTAATGTCTAATCCATGAACCTGGGCGCGAACCAGGTCAGACAATTCGGATAATAATACCCCTGTACCACAGCCGACATCTAATATCCGTTCGGCAGTTTGGCAGCCAGCTCGTTGGAATAGGTACTGGCGCAGATCAAAAGTCCACTGCGCCTGCCGGGTGAAACGATCGTGCCAATCAGAGGGGGATAATATCATAATTGGCTGACCCTTCTCTATTATATGGCATTTTCAAATGCTTGTCACGAAGTGAGATTGTTGACTTAGATTAACAATTGTGCTAAATTCGAAATTAATAATTTAATTGACGACCGGATATTTAAATCATCTTTGGACAAGGAAGGCAACTTTATGGCAGAGCATTGTATGCGTCCTACAAGGCCTGTTCTTGTCCTGATCGGCCTGGCATCTACAGGACTCATATTGGCCTGTAATCTGACGGCAAGATTGACACCTACTGTTCAAATTTTGGATGAGAGTACCTCCATCCCAGTGACGAGAACCGTGATAGAGCCGGTTACGGTTGAACCACTTCTGTTCTTATCGCCATCTGGGCCTGAACCAAGCAAAACGCATATTACGGATGAAAGGTCAACAACGACCGTCGTTGCCCAGGCTAAATTAAATCCAATTAATACCTTGAGCGCAGCCGGGACTGCAACCCAATCCATCCAGCTAACGAGAACAGCGCAAGCGGATACCCCAACCACGATCCCTACGCCCACCTTCACAGTCAGCCCTTCACCCAGGCCAACCGAAGAAGAAACACTGGTGGAAAAGTTCCATCCTTTAGTTATCATTGACGAGAGCATCTTGGGGAGGATCCGAGAATTATACCCAGCGCTGGATGGGACTTTGTGGCTGGCAAGCGATTCTGCCATTGCCAGTCTGGATGGTACAGAGTTAACGGTTCACTTCACAGATGGTAAATACCTGCTGGTGGGATTCGATGCAGATCAACGGTTTTGGATGGTCAAGGGAGATGGTTCGCTGGTTTTGGCTTGGGATGGCAGCACCTGGAAGACTTATGGAGCAGACCAGGGATGGTTGCCGATCAACGCGCCTTTCGATACACGTATCGGGAAGGACATTTTAACTGATTCGTCTGGAAGAGTGTGGATGACCACCTTCCAGGATGTACGCGCCTTCGATGGCCAGAGCTGGCAAGTAAATCGATTGGAAGAAATGGGATTTGTACAATCTCCAGAAACAGCGCAGTATGAGGGATTCGCGTTACCAGCTCTTTCTGTGGATCAAAACGGTAATGTGTGGGTCGGCAATTGTGATACCCAGGGCGACGTGATTGTTGGGCAGGGAGCGCGCTGGTTTAATGGGGATACGTGGCAGGGCGCTGGCTCACCTGTCGACCAAGGATGCGTGCGCGATATCGTTGTGGACTCAGCCGGGGATGTGTGGCTCGGAGTCGGAGGCATCCTCTGGCATTACGAAGCAGCGACCGGGAATTGGGCGAGTTTTTCTCCACCAAAGCCGCCGATCGGGATCCGATTTGGTTGGATCGATGATATCAAATTAGGACCAGATGGGGAACTCTGGGGGTCTTTGTCGATCTGCGGAGGGGCGAGCTGCGGTGGTTTCCAGGTACGTTACAAGGTAAAAGATGGAGTATGGACTCAAATCGGGGAGGTTGGGGATTATTACGCAGATAGTGTATTCTTCGATGCAGGCGGGGATGCCTGGCTCTATAGTGAGGCTACCCTGTATTGGATAAAGGGAAAAACTCTAGAGCCGGTGGAGGATTTGAAAATTCAGGCGATCGCCCAAGATGGTCTTGGGCGTTTATGGTTAGTGGCTGAGCAGAAGGGGAACATCCAGGTATTTAGACAGGTGTATTCCGAGGAAGTACCATAACCTTCTGGGATTATCCCAGCTCAGGCTTCCATATCTTATCCCAGCGATCGGTTAAAAAGTTTCCCAGTACCTGGTTAATCCCCTGACCAGGCAGCACGTCACCATCGGGTTCGACATACAGCCAGGAGCGACCAGCGCCAACCGATCGTTCATGATCGGCGAATTCTAAAGAGAACGGATTCGCGGCGGAATAGGGTACCGGCAAATCCCACACCAGGGAAAGGTGAAGTTCAGCTGCTCTCTCACGTGCTGTTCGCAATTGCTGTTTTAACTCTGGGTCGGTTGCGCTCAGAGAAACCGAACCTAAACCCATCTCAGAAAGGCGCCTTAGATAATCCGGCACGGAAAGGTGGTTTTTAGGCGTAATCGTCAGGTGGACAGTCGTGGAAATGTCGGCCTGCAAGGCAGATTGGATTACCTTCCAGATCCTATCCTCGATGAGGTTAAGGAGGATGACTAAGTGGTCGAGACCTGTCTGGAGAAGGCTATCCAGATACTCTGAGTTTTGCAAGCGATAGCCATCCGTCAACAATCCGGTAACCTGTTCATTGGTTTCAGCGTGGGAAATCAATTGCGGTAAGTCGTCGCGCAGGGTTGGTTCTCCGCCGGTAAAGACAATATGTGGTATACCGGCTTGCCAGGCTTTATCTATTATTGATTCCCATTCAAGGGTAGCTAGTTCGCGCGTTGCTCGAGTGTTAGGGGCAAAAGTTCGGTCAGTAGAATCAGGCAATCGATAGGTTAATGCACAATCGAGCCGGTATGGAGCGGAGATCAGTCTTGTGTGAGGTTTTTGGCGCTCGAAGTCCAGGTAGGTCACTGGATCCAAATCGGGGGTTGAGATAAGGGTATCGATCCGGTCTTTGAAGTCGGTAAAATCTTGCGAAATCTGAGCCTGAGAGGCGTGATAGCGAACAGCCATTGAACGCGCAACATCTTCATTAGAAGTGCGACGAATGAGGTGGTATGCATACTCGGCGGCGGTGGTGTTCAGGTGAAGGACTGTTGACGCATTAACGATCAGCACTCCCTCCCCGTCCGGTTCCAGCCGCAGGTGCAGGCGATAGTGATCAGGTTCTTCGGGAGGCGCCTGATAATGGTAAATGCCAGCTGGAAGTGGTTCGACAGGAGCGAAGAGGCGGCGGATGGATTCGCGAATAGTGGTCATAGGGTTACCTCGATAGCGGGAGGGTAATCTGTATTTAGTATTTAGTATCCAGTATGCAGTGTTCAGTAGCTTTCAATCGGGGCCAGTATTTTATTTGTCGGAGAGGGGGAGGTTGTCGAGGGAAATCAAGCCATTGCCGAGGGTGTTCAATGCAAGGGGGCAGCCACCGCCACATTCGGAGAGCAAAACGCAGTCGTTACATCTCGGTGGGATGTACCGCCGCTCGCGCAAGGAAACAGCCAGCTCGTGATTCCAGATAGCCTCCCAGGGGATTGTGAGCAGGTTGCCCAGCTGCTGATAGTAGGATTGGCAGGGGATCACCCCGCCATCAGGTTCCACGCACATATTGTAAAGGGCGGCTGTGCAGCCTTTGATGCCCAATTCGAGCTGCATTGGGTCGAAGTGGCAATATTGAGTGGGAGTGTACCAGATCAGGCGTTGCCCGTTGCTGTCCGTCTTTTTTCGAGCGAGGTCTAGCAGGGGTCGCAGTTCGCTTTCAGTAAGCCCAGTACCCACCGTCAGGCCATGACCTGAATAGATCAGGGCATTCAGGCCTATGGTAGGCACGCCTAAACTAGCCAGGAAATCCAGGGTCTTGCCCAGGAAGGGGCTATTTTGGCGAAGCATTGTGGTGTTTGTCATCACGAAGAGGGGTGTATCCAACACATTTCGAAGCCCGGTGATAGTCTGCGTCCAGGCACCTTTGGCGCACACCATAGCGTCGTGAATGACTGGGTCGTGGGATTCGACGGTGATCTGCACGTGATCCAAGCCAGTGTCCACCAGCTGCTTAACGAAACTCACATCGATCAAGCGGCGGGCGTTGGTGTTCAGACCGGTTATCTGGCCGTTCTTTTCTGCATGGGCGATGAGCTCAGGCAAGTCGGAGCGTAAAGTCGGCTCGCCGCCGGTGAACACAATATGAGGAATGCCAATTTCCCACAGGCGATCAAGTATGGCTTTCCATTCTTCGGTCCTCAATTCGGGATAATCGCGTGGCCTAGCGTTATAACAATGGGCGCAGTTGTCGTTGCACCGGTAGGTCAAGGCCAGGTCCATGCGGTAAGGGGCAGATGGGCGAGCGGTGAAAGGGGCAGTAATTTCGACATCCAGCTCACAAACTGGGCAAGCGCCATCGGGACGGAGAAGCTGGTCGAAATCCTCGATAAATTGCGTGTAGTCATATTTGGCTTGCGTTGGGGAGACTCGAAAAAGGTGCGTCAAGTCACGGATAGCTCCTGGCATGGGCGTATCGTTAAGAGCCAGGTATGCCATCACCGATGCAGTTGGGTTTAAATGGAGCACTCGATTGGCGTTTATCAGCAAGGTTCCGTGTGCTGGCCTTCCGCTCTGATCATGGTCGATACGCAGGTGAATGCGACTGCGCTCACCCTGGCTCTGGCGTTCGAAGTGATATAGTCCCGGTCGAGGATTTTTCACCGACCGCCTCCAGCGCAAGCGCAGGCACAACCAGCGCAGGCGCACGCACAAGCGCAGCTGTGCCCGCCCCCTCCTCCACCAAATGACCTGCCGCTTGAGGTGGGTTTGGGGGGTGGGTTGGTGATATTCGTGATTCCACTGGTAAAATCTGTGATGTTTCCAACTACCTTGCTAGAAAAGTTTTGCACGCCTGTGACCATCGAGGCAGCAAATTCAGCCCCTGGGAGATGGGGTAGCGATGGGCTAGGGCCACTCCTGGGTACCTGTGTGGATGCGGGGAGCCCTGTTGGAGCTGGAGCAGAGCGACCGAAACCAGGATCATAGCGCGGCCACCACATTGGCACAATCACGGGGCCCTGGCGGAAAACTTCTTTAGTACGATCTTCATACTCCTGATCGAGCATTGTCCATTCCATGACTTCGTCGAACTTCTCGCTCTTTACTTCAGGCGTATCCGCAGCTTCGACCTGGGTCCAGGCACGTTGGGTGATATCGCGATAATAGGCAATTGTTTCGCGGCGGCTAAAGCCTTTCATCTTGTCCCCAGTGCTCCTCACCAGCTCGACCATGGTCTTCTGTAAAGCTTTCCGCCGGGGGGCGCCTTTGGGCTCTGAGAATGCCGACAGAAAATCCTTCTCGTAGGCGTGTAGACCCTCGGGTAACGGCTCAATTATTTCCAATTCGAGTGGATCGCGTGTTTTGACCTGTGTGGTGTTCTTCTTGAGCACCGAAAACAGGATCATGGTCAGAATCTTATCCATCGGCTGTTCCATTAGTATGCCAGCCTCTACAGCAGTCAGGCCGCGTTTGATGCCGTGTCCCTCGATGGAAATCTTGGGTGGGAGATATTTCATCTTGCGTTTGCGGTCGGAGGTGACAGCCCAATAAATGAAAAAACCAATCATACCGATGCAGAGGAGAGGAATGGCGATAGAACTGAGTGTAGCGATCAACCCTGCGAATGGATTGGGGCGGACAATGGCATTTTTGGGCACATATTGTTCAGGGAAGGAAGCACCGAAGGCATATTGCGCATAGCCAATAGCATTCGGATTGTGCCATGTGTATGTGATCCGACCCTGATCGTCCATGCCAGCCATCGGTTCTGATGGCCAACCGGAGGGTGATGCATGCCAGCGTGGTTCCTCTGGTTGGACACCGGGTGGGAGATGAAAAATAACGATCAGGTCCGTATTGCCATGGACGAAAGATGAATCGAACCAGGTAGGGATAAACTCTCCACTTGCATAGCTATCATCAGTATCGTCAGGATATAGGACTCGCTCTACCCGACCGATATTGACATGCACCTGGCCGGCCTCACCGGGTTGGATGGCGCTGCTTCCTAACCCAACTGCAATCCCTGGATCGACATAAGGTGACTTTTCGATGTCATTGATGACCTGTCCATCCACGTCAGCAACAACACTGTTCAGGTCATAGTTCTCATTCGGTACGCCAATGTCCACATAGTCGATGGGCGAGGCGAAGGAATCGTTAGTGAAGACGAATATGTAATCGATCGAGCTGGTGCCGTCCTGGTTCCAGTAGACATTTACAGTCTCCTGCGGAAGGCTGAAGGAGTAAGTCTGCGCCAGGGCAACGCCGGGAGTCAATACAAATAAGGCGAGGAAAGCGAGAAGATATTTTAGATTTTTGATTTTAGATTGGTGATTTGATCTACCACTCATAGTCGACTCTCCTGTGCCATCCAATGACTTTTACTCCTTAGACGTTTTGGATACGTGAATAAATCACGATTCTCGGTTCATATTTTTTGCTTTACCATTTCGGTTCTTCGGTCAACTGGTAGGTGGTGCCACAATATGGGCAGGTAACGACGGGGGCGCCAGCCACCATCTTGATGTTCTCTGGTTTTAATACCCCACCACAGGATTGACATTTCAAGGTATCTAATTCTACATTGGCTGGCAGGTCGATTTTTAGGGTGACATCCTCGCCAGAACCAGCCACGAGAGCTTTTCGCGTGCTGGCAAACCAGATCAATCCGAATCCGATCACCACGCTTATCAAACCAACGACCAACCAACCGATTTGACCTTGTGGGCTAAAGGTGGCATAGATGAACATAATCCCAAAGAAAATGAATATTGCAGCCGCGATATAAGAGATAATCTTTACAGCGTTCATGGTAGCCTCCATTTTCTCAGATTAGTTTACACTTCCTTAAACCGAAGGGCAAGTGACTTTTGGCTATAAATTATCCTGTTAATGTCAGATTTTAAGAACTTCCCGAAAGTTCGAAACTTTCGGGAAGTTGTAGTTACATATTTTCGATGTGCACTGGTTCGACTGGATCGGCTAACTCGAAGCCAAAGATGCGGGAGTAGAAATATAATTCGGCATCCAAGGCGCGCTTGATGTTCTCAGCTTTGCGGAAACCATGTTGCTCGCCTTCGAATGGCAGGTAAGCGACCGGCAATCCCTTGGCTCGCACTGCAGAAAACATCATTTCTGCCTGATTTGGTGGGACGATCTTGTCTTCTAATCCTTGGAACAGGATCATTGGAGTCGAAAGC
This sequence comes from Anaerolineales bacterium, assembly GCA_035291705.1. GTDB lineage: Bacteria > Chloroflexota > Anaerolineae > Anaerolineales > UBA4823 > DATDRM01. The sequence goes on along the minus strand of DATDRM010000194.1, from coordinate 1,437 downwards.
TGGTCGATGTGTTGGATTGGCGAGCGTTCCTGATATAAATCCAGGCGTTCAGGATACGGTCCTACCAGACGGTCCAGGTAACGCGACTCGAACTTGTGGGTGTCCTTAACGAAGGATTCGAGATCTCCGATCCCAAAATGGCTGGCTCCGGCTTTGAAGAGGTTACGAAAGGTCAGGGCACATAATGTGGTATAGCCACCCGCGCTCCCACCTGTAATGGCTAAGCGGTTGCCATCGACAATCCCTTGCTCGACGAGGAAAAGTGCCCCATTGGCGCAATCGTCCATGTCGACAAGTCCCCATTGGCCGTTGAGCCGTTCGCGGTATTTCCGCCCGTAACCAGAGCTGCCGCCATAGTTTACATCAAGCACGGCGATACCTCGACTTGTCCAGTATTGAATTTCTGGGTTGAACATCGTGGAAGTCGCTCCTGTTGGACCTCCATGGCTCATTACCAACAGAGGGGGAAATTCGCCATCTGGTGGTGAATAATCCGGATTCTTCGCAGGATAGAAAAAAGCATAGGCAATTAGGCCCTTCTCGGTGGGAAATTGAACCGTTTGGGGAATAGAGAAATATGTCGGATCGATCGCCATCTCGCTCGAGCGACGGAGGACTTCGTGGTACCCAGTGGTTATATCAAGCTTGATGATGGCGGCGGGTTCGGTTGGAGATCCGGCGTTGAATATCACCTGATCCCCAACAACCCGCAGCCCCCAAATGTCTGTGAAGGGGGTATCAATGGTGGTTATATTCTTATGGTTCAGATCAATGACGGCTATGTATGATGTACCTTGTCGGATATAAGTGCAGACAAGCCGCTCTGCCGAGGCAAATTCATAAGTGGACATCCCAAATACCCATTGTGGCATTCCAAATTCAGCCTGCATGGGATAGATTGGCTCGATTTTTCCATCTCGCCAACGGTACAAGTTCCACCAGCCGGAGCGGTCGGAGACAAAGTATAAAATACCATCCGGCGACCAGGAGGGCTGAAAGATCGATTCTTCGATTCCGCCAGCTACCAAACGGGCATTCACCACCAAACCATTTTCAGCGAGTTCTGCAACCCAAAGTTCAGTGCCATCCCAGGGCATATTGGGGTGATTCCAGGTTGTCCAGGCTAATCGAGTGCCCTCAGGGTTGAGGCGGGGGAAAGCGTAAAAGTCATTGCCGGAGACGAGAACCTTTCCTGCAGTTTGGGATTTATAGTCCGATTCGAGATCAACACTCACTAAGGTATTAACCGCCTCTTGATCGCTATGGGTGTGGTCCTCTCGGACACAGATTAACTGGTTTCGGCGGCGGTCAAAGATATAGTCAGCATAGCGGTACTCGCCTTCAGGGGTAATGGGTTTAGGATCTGTCCCAGGGTCTTGTCGATATATGCGTTGATCGTCAAAATTCGAGAAAAAAACAACGCCATTCAGGACTTTA
>DATDRM010000193.1:0-10873 GCA_035291705.1 Anaerolineales bacterium | reverse complement strand
TGACCGGCATCGATGGCAACCTGGTCATCCGGCGGGTGCTGGGTCCCGCTGGCACCAGCGTCACCTTAAGCATACTGCGGGAGGGGGAACCAGAACCTTTTGATGTAACCCTCGAGCGCGCCCATATCGTCGTTCCTAGCGTGGAGAGCAAGCTGCTGGATGGGGACATCGCCTATGTGCAGCTGTTTACCTTTGGTGAAAAATCTAACGAAGAGTTGAGGCGATCGCTAAAAGAAATATTGGCAAAAAAGCCGGTTGGGTTGATCCTGGATCTGCGTAATAACGGCGGCGGCGCGTTGACAACGGCCATCGAAGTCGCTTCCGAATTCGTCGGGGAGGGGGTGATCATGTACGAAGAATACGGCGATGGCAGGCGGGACGTTTACGATGCTATAAAAGGCGGCCTGGCGACGGAGATCCCCCTGGTTGTCTTGATCAATGAAGGGTCGGCGTCGGCCTCGGAGATCGTCGCCGGGGCAGTTCAAGACTCCGGGCGCGGCCAGCTGGTTGGCACAACCTCGTTTGGGAAAGGTTCGGTTCAGAACTGGATCCCGCTCGTCAATGAGGAAGGCGCCGTGCGCGTGACCATCGCCCGCTGGATGACCCCTGAAGGCCGTACAATCCACGAGATCGGCCTGGAACCCGACGTGGTTGTCGAATTGACCGAAGAGGACATCACCGCCGGGCGCGACCCACAACTGGACAAAGCGATCGAGCTGCTCAAAGGACCGAGCTAAAGTAATTTTGGAGGAAGATATGTTATTCTATAACCCCACATATTTCTTATACATGCTTCCCGCGCTCCTCCTCATGATGGCGGCGCAGTGGTATGTCAGCTCCGTTTATCGAAAGTGGAGCCAGGTTCCGAACCGCAGTCGTTTGAGCGGCGCAGAGGCTGCCCAAAGGTTGATCCGCAACGGGGGTTTGTATGAGGTCGAGGTCGAAGGCGTGGCCGGAAACCTGAGCGACCATTACGATCCCCGCAAAAAAGTCTTGCGCTTATCCCGGGGAGTCCACCAGGGGCGCTCGGTGGCTGCTGTGGCGATCGCCGCGCACGAACTGGGTCACGCCATGCAAGACCAGGAGGGATATGCCCTCTTACGCCTGCGCTCGGCCCTGGTACCGGCGGTCAACATTGGTTCAACCCTGGGTTGGATATTAATTATCCTGGGCCTGGTGCTGCGCATGTCAGGACTGGCCTGGCTGGGCGTCTTGGTTTTCGCCGCTGGCGCTGTGTTTGCCCTCGCCACATTGCCTGTCGAGCTGAATGCCTCCGCCCGGGCCAAACAGATGCTGCTCCAGACCGGGATCGTGGTCGGCGAGGACGAACAGCGCGGGGTTAACAATGTCTTAAACGCAGCTGCGATGACTTACATCGCTGCTCTGGCGACGGCAGTCCTGCAGCTGTTATATTACGTCAGCCTGGTAGGAGGCATGGGCGGCCGCCGTAGATAACAGGATAGAATCCGGCAGTAGTATCATCACGCTCATGCGTAAATCTCTGCTCGGGTTGCTGTTTCTCCTCGGGGTAGTTTACGTTATCTGGAATCTGGCCGAGGTTGAGGCGATCGGGAATACCTTCCAGCGCGGAAATTGGCGTTATCTCACCTTTGCGCTGGTTCTAGAAGTCATTTGGCTGATTAACGTCGCCGGCTCCTATTGGGGAATTTACCGCGCCATCGGGCTGAACGAGAAAATCGATACGTTACTCCTGGCTTCTTCAGGAGCCTATTTTGTCAACGTCCTCGCTCCCTCGGCGGGAGCAAGCGGGTTGGCAGTATTCATCTCGACAGCTCGCCGGCGAGGCTATTCGACCGCCCGCACAACCGTGGCCGGCGTCCTGTATCTGTTTTTTGACTATGCAGGTTTTCTCTGTGTACTCGCCCTGGGCCTGATCGTCTTATTCCGACGAGATACGCTGAGCGCGACTGAAATTGCCGCCTCCGCCATCTTGGTGCTGATTGCCATATTTTTTTCGGGGCTGCTTTACCTGGGGATGCGCTCAGCCAACGCCTTGGGAGCCACCCTGGCCTGGATAGCGCGCCAGATCAACCGGGCGCTAAAGCCATTTATCCACCGCCAGTATCTCTCCGAAGCACGCGCTCACGAATTTGCCCAAGAAGCCGCCAGCGGGTTGAGCGAGGCCCGCCGTAAGCCAAAAGAACTGATCCTGCCAATAGCTTTGGCGATCACCAATAAAATTCTGCTGATCAGCATTCTACTCTTGATTTTCTTGGCTTTCAATGTCCCCTTGTCGATTGGCACCTTGATCGCCAGCTTCAGTATCGGCTACCTCTTCTTGATCGTCTCCCCAACCCCGGCTGGGATCGGTGTGGTGGAGGGGGCATTAACCCTGGCATTAAGCTCTATGTACATCCCCTTAGGGACGGCGGCGATCATCGCACTGGCTTATCGCGGCATCACATTCTGGTTTCCATTGGCCTTGGGTGGATTGTCGCTGAGGGTTTTAAACTACCGCTGGGGTCTGAAAGTTCGGCCCAATTGATCGAATTCTGTTTGACCAATCCATACCCATCGATTATAATCGGGTTTCGTCTGTAATCAATTATCCCATCTTCACAGAAGGCGGGTTAAGAACCTATCATTAGGAAAGAGTCATGCCGAAAAGAACGTATCAACCAAAAATCCGGCGCCGGCTGCGCGTGCACGGCTTTCGGCTGCGCATGTCCACTGCCGATGGCCGCAAGGTGCTGAAGAATCGCCGCTCAAAGGGTCGCTATCGCCTGACTGTTTTAAAAAACAACCACGTCAAGAAGACCAATTGGAAAAGCTAAACGCAAGGTCGGCCCGAAGGCTATTCGTTGAAGCGCAGGTTTCGCCTGACCGGATCAACCGATTTCAAGCGGGTGCGGCGAACGGGAAAGTCTTATGCCCACCCGCTTATCGTGCTGGTTGCACTGCCGAATGAAAAGGATTATTCCCGTTTTGCAGTTGTCGCTGGTCGCTCCATGGGGAAAGCCGTTCAACGCAACCGGGCAAAGCGCCGCTTACGTGAGGCGCTGCGCCCACTCCTGCCCTCAATTGCTCTCGGTTGGGACATGATCTTTATTACTCGCCGCCCGATGGCCGCCGCTACTTTTCAAGAAATCCAGCGAGCCTTGCAAACGCTTCTCGATCGAACCAAGATTCTAAAAATCCCTTATGGCGGCTGAGCACTACTTAGACCAAACCTACCCCAGCGAACCTCGGCTGCGTGACCTTCCCTTGCGTTTGCAGAATTTCCCGCGCTTGATTCTATTGGCGATCATCCGGCTATATCAGCTGACTTTTTCCCGCGCCATGCCGCCCAACACCTGCCGGTTCTACCCTTCCTGCTCGCATTATGGCTATCAATCGATTTATAAATACGGTGTAATCAAAGGCGGGTGGATGGCGACCTGGCGCGTAATCCGTTGCAATCCCTTTAACCCCGGCGGCTATGACCCGATCCCATAGCTGCCTCACACTCAAGGATTAACTCTTGCATCCAATGAAGCCCAAGCACCTCCTTTTCCTTCTCACCTTCGCCATCCTGGCTACCCTGCTCTCTGGCTGCGCCGGTGGTGGGGCTACAGCCGCCTCCAGTTGGCCCGGCCTGACTGTTGACGAAGAAAATGCCTATTTGGCTTACAACACATACGTTTATGCCATCCAGCTTTCGAACGGCAGCCTGAAGTGGCGTTATCCATCCGAAGCTAATCGAACCGTCAGCTTCTATGCCGACCCTGCCCTCAGCCCTGACGGGCAATTGATTGTGGGCGGTTATAATCATGTGCTGTATGGCCTCGATCCCAAAACCGGCAGCATGAAATGGGATTTTCTCCAGGCAAACAACCGCTATATCGCCAGCCCTTTGGTCGTCGAGCAAGGCATCTTTGCCCCTAACTCCGACGACACACTGTATGCGCTTGATTTAAGCGGAAACTTGCGCTGGAAATTTAACGCGAAAGGCGAGTCTTGGGCGCGACCCGTGACCGGGCAGGCCTGTGACTGTATTTACCTGTCGTCTATGGATCACCATCTCTACGCCCTGGACCCTGCAGATGGATCGGTCATCTGGCAGTCAGAAGATCTCGGTGGGGCTATGGTTGGCATGCCCGCTTTGAGCGAAACGGGAAGCCTCTATATTGGCACCTTCGACAGCGAAGTCCTGGCTCTCAATTCCCAAAACGGCGAGATATTGTGGCGTGTCCCGACTGAGGATTGGGTATGGTCTGGCCCGACCCTGGCCGGCGATCGGTTATTCGTTGGCGACCTGGCAGGTAATTTCTACGCTCTTAACGCCGGGAATGGGGAGACCATCTGGCAACTGACCCCTGGACAACTGGACGGCCCTATCGTTGGCTCTCCACTGGTGATTGACGATAGCATTTACTTCGGAAGTGAATCCGGTACTCTCTATGCAGTGGACACATCGGGAGAGATTCAATGGACCCAGACCACCGGTGGGAAGCTTTACACCTCGCCGAAACAGGCTGGAGACCTGATCCTGGTCGCTCCGATCCAAAGCGAAGAGCTTCTGATAGCCTTCGACCGGGATGGAGCTAAGAAGTGGGCGTTCGTCCCGGAGCCTAAGAAATAAGGATGAATTCAAACTGGAAGGAATTATGTGGAATTCGCTGATTCTCGACCCAATGGTTAATTCTCTGCTGTGGATTTACAACGTCCTGGCGAACAATTTTGGCCTGGCGATTATTGTGTTTACTATCCTGGTGCGCCTGATCACCTACCCGCTCACTTCTCAACAGATGAAAAGCACTCAGAAAATGCAGGAACTGCAAAAATCTAAGAAGTGGCAGGAGATGCAGAAGAAATATAAGGACAACCGCGAGCAGATGGCCCAGGAGCAGATGAAACTATACAAAGAGATGGGCGTCAGCCCGTTTGGGTCCTGTTTGCCAACCTTGATCCAATTTCCAATCATTATCGGACTTTATCAAGCCATCATCCGTGCCCTGGCGGTCACCCCGATCCAGCTATTGGATCTGTCGAACCATGTCTATCCATTTATCAATGCCGCCGCCTTGATCCCCCTCAGAAATTATTTCCTGTGGATGGACCTGAGCCTGCCGGAAAAAGATCATGGCCTGGCAATCGCCGGCTTCGGCCTCCCGATCCTGGCGATACTCGTGGTGGTCAGTACCTTTCTCCAATCGAAGTTGATGACCCCACCCTCCACGACCGGCGACCAGGGCGCCCAGATGAGTAAGGCGATGAACCTGTATATGCCCTTGTTTATGGGCTATCTCGCTTATAGCTTTCCATCCGGTTTGGCCCTTTATTTTGTCACCAGCAATCTCGCCGGCGTTCTGCAATACGCTATCATGGGTAAACTAGACTGGCGAAATCTTATCCCGAGGAAGCCTGCATGAACAAGAAACGCACCCATCTAGAAATCATCGCTCCATCCGTGGAGGAGGCGATAGAACAAGGTTTGCAGGACCTGGGGCTTCCCAGGGAAGCTGTTGACATCGAAATCCTCGACGAAGGAAGCCGAGGCTTGTTTGGGCTTGGCTCCCGGCAGTCTCGCGTGCGGCTGACCATCATAACCGCTCCGGAATCAAGAACAACCCGGTCAACGCCGGTCGACGTCGCTTATCCGCCCGCCTCCCAGTCACAGCCATTCGAAACCCAAGACGAAGATGCCCCGGAACCGGCGACCGAGACCACCTCCGAGGAGGATGATTTTGTCCTCACCATCGCCCGGGATGTTGTCAGCGAGCTCCTGGAGAAAATGAGAGTGCACGCCAAGGTAACCTCAGAATTTGGTGAACCCGAGGATGAGCGCAGCCGAACCCCAATCCGGGTGAACATTTACGGCGACGACCTCAGTATATTAATCGGACGACAGGCGGAAACCTTGAACGCCCTCCAATACATCTCCAACCTGATCATCAGCAAAGAGATCGGACACTCTATCCCGCTGGTGGTTGATGTCGAGGGTTATCGTACCAGGCGCGAGAACCAGCTCCGCCAGCTGGCGCGCCGCATGGCAGATCAGGCGCTTAAAACCGGTCGACGTCAGGTATTAGAACCTATGCCAGCCAATGAACGGCGGATTATCCACATCGAGCTGAGAGAAAATCCTCAGGTCACGACCGAAAGCATTGGCGAAGAACCAAGGCGTAAGATCACCATTATCCCTAAATAACTGAAATTTCTGAAGCCTCCGGGAAGTTGAGCAAACTCTCAAGCGCGACGCATACCACGGTCTGGATGGCGACCCAGTATGCGTCGTGGATTTTATCTTCAGGTATAATTTAAGTATGTATCCGTTAACCCATCTTAGTCCTGTCGATTATCTTGTCATCGGACACCTGACACGCGACTTGATTCCGGGTGGCGCACGCCTGGGGGGTACGGTGACCTATGCGGGACTGATGGCACGCGCCTTGGGGTTACGCGTCGGTATCGTCACCTCTTGGGCAGCAGATTTGCCTCTTGGACCTCTGAGCGAAATCCCGCTTGTCAACCTGCCAGCTGAGCACAGCACCACCTTCGAGAATATTTCTACCCCAGAGGGCCGCATCCAACTCCTCTACCAGGTCGCTCATAAATTAGACCTCAACCTTATCCCAGAAGCCTGGCTGAATTCGCCGCTTGTGCACCTCGGGCCAGTCGCCCAAGAGGTGGAACCTTCAATGGTCCGTCATTTCTCCAATTCGTTCATTGGCCTCACCCCCCAGGGTTGGCTGCGCTCCTGGGATCGAGAAGGACGCGTCTCCGCATGTGAGTGGCCTGAAGCATCCTTCGTGCTGCGCAACGCCGGCGCGGCGGTGATCAGCGCGGCAGACGTCGACGGCGACGAAAACCGCATCGAGGAATTAGCCTCTTCCTGCCGGGTTCTGGCAATCACTGAGGATGGAGATGGCGTGCGTCTTTATTGGAATGGCGACGTACGCCGATTCCGGGCGCCTGAGTTGCCTGAGGTAGATTCCATTGGAGCGGGGGATATCTTCGCGGCAGCCTTCTTTTACCGCCTGTACACCACCCGCGACCCCTGGGAAGCGGCCCGTTTCGCTACCCACCTGGCCTCGATTTCAATTACTCGACCGGGGTTAGAGGGCATCCCTACAGCTGCAGAGATCCAGGAGTGCATGGCTGAGGTAATCTAACCATGGGACGAGTCTATACCCTGGTAAATCAGAAAGGCGGTGTCGGCAAAACCACAACAGCGATTAACCTTGGGTCTTACCTGGCCTACTACGGTCAAAGAGTGCTCCTGGTAGATATCGATCCACAAGCCAACGCCACCTCTTGCCTGGGTGTGGATAAACACACTGTAAAGAGCGGCACCTACGATGTTTTGATCGGTGTCTCTACCGCGGCAACCCAGATTCTGCACAACCCGCGGCTCAAACTTTCTCTACTGCCTGCTTCTCAGGCATTAGCTGGAGCCGAAGTCGAGCTGGTCAGCGAACTGGCGCGGGAGGGCTTTCTCAAAAAAGCCCTGGCGCCAATCGTCGATCGCTACGATTACATCCTGGTTGACTGCCCGCCTTCCCTTGGGCTGCTTACCCTGAATGGCCTGGTCGCCGCCCGGGACGGAGTCATTATCCCTGTCCAGTGCGAGTATTTACCCCTGGAAGGCCTCAGCCAGTTGACCCAAACCCTTGACCGCGTGCGCAACGCCATATTCCCTGGCCTGCGCGTACGCGGCGTCGTATTGACCATGTTCGATGGTCGCACAAAACTGTCCAATGATGTGGTTAACGAGGTGCGCCGCCATTTCCCCAACCTGGTATTTGCAGCCATCATCCCACGCAGCGTGCGCCTTGCCGAAGCCCCTTCTTATGGGCAGCCCATCTCCATCTACGCCCCCAATTCCAGCGGCGCTGAGGCTTATGCCGCCCTGGCGCGCCAGGTTTTGGCCGGAGATGGGATTGAAATTCCGGTCTTTCAAACCTAAATCGCTCGCTTCACTCAAATGACCAAAAGATCAGGACTTGGTAAAGGCTTAGATGCCCTCATCCCGCCTGGAGAAAGCCAGATTCCAGATAGCGGAGTGACGGTCATCTTCACCAGAAATATCTCTCCCAACCCGCGCCAGCCACGCGCCCGCTTCGATCCGCAGGAGATCTCCGAGTTGGCAGCTTCCATCCGTGAACATGGAGTGATCCAGCCCTTGATCGTCACCCACGGCGCGCAAGCTGGGCAGTACACGCTGATCGCCGGCGAACGCCGTCTCATGGCAGCCAGGCAGGCTGGGCTGAATGAAGTGCCTACCATCGTGCGGGAAGCCTCTGAACAGCAGCTGGTCGAACTGGCCCTGGTGGAAAACGTGCAGCGCGCCGACCTTGGGCCATTAGAAACCGCCGAGGCTTACCGCCAGCTGAGCGACGAATTTAACCTCTCCCATGAGGAGATCGCCGCCCGGGTTGGCAAGAGTCGCGTGGCGATCACCAATACGCTGCGTCTACTCAAATTACCCAGCGATGTCCAGGTAGCATTGGCGGAAGGCGCGCTCAGTGAAGGCCATGCGCGCGCCCTGCTCACCCTGCTCACACCCGAGTCGCAGAGCGCGGCCTTGCATACCACCCTGAAGTACGGGTTGAATGTCCGCCAAACTGAGGAATTGGTGCGAAAACTGAGCGGGCAGAGGCCTGAGAAACCACCTAAAATTCCCCCGTCGTCGGAAATCCTGGCTCTGGAAGAACGCTTGCGCCGACGTCTGGGGACCCGGGTGAATCTCAACCATCGCCGCAAAGGCGGCAGCCTGGTGATCCATTACTACTCCGAAGAGGAATTGAATGCGCTGGTAGACCTGATCCTTGGGGACCAAGAATGAGGGTCGGGTCGTAACCATGCGCCTGCTCTTCAACGCCCGTATTTATACCTTAAACCCGGATCTACCCATTGCATCGGCGATCGCCATCGACGGTGGGCGCCTGCTTGCCGTGGGAACAGACGAGGCGATTCTCGCAGAATTCGGTGGAAACCGGATAGGACAAGCTGGCGTGCGGAGCGCAGCTTCGCCATTGTCCTGCAATATGGACGGCAAGGCGATCATCCCCGGTTTGACCGACGCCCACATTCACCTGCAACAGTACGCGTTAGGCTTGCAAAAAATCGACTGCGAGACTCCCTCGCGAGCGGAATGCCTGGAGCGCGTGGCAGAACGCGCCCGCAACACACCCCGCGGAGGATGGATCCTGGGGCATGGATGGAACCAGAACGATTGGCCGGAAGGCTTCGGCACTGCCGCCGACCTCGACTCCATCGCGCCGGAACATCCAGTCTACCTGACGGCCAAATCCCTCCATGCAGCCTGGGCGAATTCTGCCGCCTTTCACCTGGCTGGTATTACCGCCCAAACCCCAGATCCAGATGGCGGCCGCCTCCAACACCACGAAAACACATCGCTGACTGGCATCCTGTTTGAAACGGCAATGGCGCTTGTATCCCAAGCTATCCCTGAACCAACCCTCAGCCAGATCGTCCAGGCGATCCAGGCGGCCCAGCCGCGCTTGTGGCGCATGGGGTTGACCGGGGTCCACGATTTCGATCGCCAACCATGTTTTTCCGCCTTGCAGGTGCTGCATCAGCGCGGCGAACTCGGATTGCGGGTGGTGAAGAGCATCCCGATCGAGGCCCTGTCCCACGCCGTAGAACTGGGATTACGGTCAGGTTTTGGAGACGATTTTCTGCGCATCGGTTCGGTCAAGGCTTTTGCCGACGGCGCGCTGGGGCCACGCACGGCGGCGGTGCTCCAACCTTACGTGGGTGAACCGGATAACCGCGGCATTTTAATGTTGGACGCTGAAGAGCTATTCGAGCGCGGCCGTTTAGCTGTGGAGAATGGGCTCAGCCTGGCTGTGCACGCCATTGGCGACCGGGCCAACCATGAAGTGCTCACCGCTTATGCCCAATTGCGGGAGTTAGAGAGTAAACTGGGACCCTCTGGAAGCAAAACCGGGGGGACTGTCTCGCACCCCCCGTTGCGCCATCGCATCGAACACGTCCAGATCATCCATCCAGACGACGCCCCCCGGCTGGCCGCTTTGGACGTGATCGCCTCGATGCAACCAATCCACGCTACCTCTGACTTCCCGGCCGCCGATCGCTATTGGGGGGAGCACGCTGCTCACTCCTACGCCTGGCGCACTTTGCTGGATTTCAGTACCCGCATGGCCTACGGTTCCGATGCCCCGGTTGATTCCCCTAATCCCTTCTGGGGGCTGCACGCCGCGGTCACCCGTCGCAGGCAGGATGGCTCCCCCGGTCCAGATGGCTGGTACCCAGCCCAACGACTGTCCTTAAACGAAGCCCTGTACGGCTACACAGCGGGCGCGGCCTATGCGGCTGGAATGGAGAATCGTTTGGGCAGGCTGGCTCCCGGCTACCTGGCAGACCTGGTGGTTCTCGATCGCGACCCCTTCTCTTGCGAAGTGGATGAAATTCGCCACATCCAACCCCTGGCGACGATGGTTGGCGGCGAGTGGGTTTATTTCAATTCGCCCGTCAGCGCGTCTGTTTCAAGCGGCGCACATCCCCCTCCCGCACCGTAACACCGATCCGATCCAGGTGTTCCAAGAGCGCCAGCACGTAGCGCCGGCTGGTGTCAAAATGGTCGCGTACCTGGGCAGCGGCGATCGTCGCCTGGCGGTCGAGTAATCCGCGCACCTCCCTGACCATGCGTTCATAATCTTCCCGGCGGAAAACGACTTCGTCGGAGACTGGCACCAACTCCCCCTGGTCGAGCAATGCGTCATATACATCCTCCCCAACTTCAGCCTGGGTTTCCTTAATCGAGGGAGGCGCGTAAGGGGAGGCGGCAAAGCGCGCTAACAACCCTTGAACAGATCGTTCCTGTTGGGTGGTGAAACGAATAGCGTGCCCCCTCCGGGACACCATTAGCCCGCTATCCTCCAAC
>DATDRM010000192.1:0-5023 GCA_035291705.1 Anaerolineales bacterium | reverse complement strand
CTGCCGCCGGAGCAGGTCTATCGCAAGATCCAGCCGCGCAAAGTGTGCGCCCTGCAAGCCGAGGAGGCGTGGGTGCGGAAGGAATCGTAGTTGGCAGGGCAGATGCGGCAGTCGATAGTCTCCCTTAATTCGTTCACTTTTGAATTTAAAAAACAGACTAAACCTGATTGATAAATCAGGTATAATGTGCGATATCAAGGCATGGTCAAGAGCGCTGTATCCCCAAAGGCCAAAGAAATTCTCTTGCAAGACGCTATCCAGCGCGATCTTGCCACAGCTAGGCGCGCCGTCCTGCTTGAGATACTCTGGCACGAACGCTATCTTACTCGCGATCAGTTGATCGTCCGGACGGGGTTCCAATTAGGGAAAAACTGCTTCGGGGCTTCCGCCTGGGAAGATATTTTTTACCGGGATATGCGCGTCGTGAAACGGGCATTCAAAGCCACCGGCCAGCAGCTACAATATAGCCGAAATAAGCAGCGCCCCGGGTACTATCTGAAAGGACAGCCGCCACTCTCCCACGAAATCCAGCAAATGATTGTCAGCAGCGCCGCCGAAGTTGACCCCCGGCAAATCGATATTTACCGCCGTTTGCCTCCTTCCGAGCGCTTCCGCCAGGGCTGTTCGATCAGCAACGCCGCCCGGAGAGTAGTAGCTTACCGAATTCGCCAGGAAAACCCAGACATCGATCCAGCTGAAGCAATCCGTCTGGCGAACCAGCGGGCGTACCAATCATGACATCTCTCTCGGGATTTGAAGATTTCGTCCAACTGCTGATCGAAGGACTGCAAGCCGCCGGCGTTGAATACCTGATCGGCGGCGCCATCGCCGCATGGGCCTGGGGAGAGCCGCGAGCGACTCAGGATGTTGACATGGTGGTGAACATCCCCATCGAGGCGATCGGCAAACTATCCAGGGAGTTGGAAAAACGAGACATGCTCGTCCCGCCCGAAGTTATTTTGGACACAATCCTGGAGGAACGCGCCGATCTCCCGATCAGTCCGATCCACATATCGAGCGGCTTTAAAGCCGATTTATACCCGATTCGTACGAGCGATGAACTTCGGCAGAGCGCTTTTGAGCGCCGGCGACTCGTGGACTTTGGTCCTCCTTTTGGCGAAGTGTTCATCCACTCCCCAGAAGACCTGATCCTTTACAAGCTATTGTATTTCAGCATAAGTCAACAACCTAAACATTCGCGAGACATTGCAGCAATCTTACGAGCAATGAAAGATCGGCTCGATTATCCATACATAGAGCATTGGGTCAACCGGTTGGGACATCAGGCGATTTGGGAAGAATTGAGCGAGAGCGTTGAATGAACAACCTGGCGATACACAACGCGGCCTTCGCCATCGCCGGCGTCTAGATCATCAACCCGTGGCACAAGCAGGATTGTTCTATGAATGCCCAGGCTATACCCCCTTACCCTACCCAAACCATCGCTGAAGCCATGGATGCTTACCTGGGCGCCGTCCGGGATTCCCGCAGTGCGAACACAACCAAGGCCTATGGTCAGGCTCTCCAGGTGTTCTGCCAGGTATTATTAGAGCGTAAGTTCGATTTAAGCGCCCCTCCCAGCCACCTTCCGGAAGACGCCATCGCCTGGTTCGCCGATGCACTCAAGGCTTACGCCCCGGCCACCGAGCGGCTGTACCTGTCGGCAGTGATCGGCTTCTACGAGTACCTGGAAGGCAGCGGCCTGGCCGAACCTAACCTGCCTCGCTTGAGACAACTGCTCAAACGGCGCATCCGCCGGCCCGGCCAGCGCCTGCCCCAGTTCCCCCGGGAGGCCATCGAAAAAGTGCTGGACCATGCCGAGCGGCTCTTGAGCGCGCCGGTTGAAAACGACCTCGAGCGCCTGCGCAACCTGCGCGACCGGGCCTTCCTGCTCACCCTGGCCGACACTGGGCTGCGGGTACACGAGGCCTGCAAGATGCGGCGCGGCGACCTGGACTGGAACGAAGGCAAAGCGGTCCTGATCGGCAAAGGCGATAAGCAGGCGGTGATCCGCTTCTCTACCCGCAGTTTGAGCGCACTGCGGGATTATCTCTCGGCAAGGGCTGCGCTGGATGGCGCCGCCCGCAAGCCCCTGGGTTCCCTGCCCCTCTTCCTGCGCCACGACCCGGGGGCCAAGAAGGGCGAGGCCCAGTTCAAGCCGGTGACTACGGAGACCGGTAGGAACATCGTCGAGGGGCGGGTGAAGGAAGCTCTGGGCGCCTCAGCCGCCGGCACCATCACCCCCCACTCCTTCCGGCACTACTTCGTCACCATCGTTTTACGGGTTTCGGGCAACCTCAAAGTAGCCCAGGCGCTGGCCCGGCACAGCAACATCAGCACCACCAGCCTGTATGCTCACCTGGCCGATGATGAGCTGGATAAGGCTTATTGGGAGACGTTTGAGGAATTGGCTGCTTTTCCTGGGAATCGCTCGGCTGATGGCTATGCGCAGTAGTTTCCCGGAGATTTGCCTAACAAAGTAAAGTAATGTGTTTTGGCATTAAAGGGGGGTGTAAACACACACCCCCTTACGCTGAGACTAGAAACCAGAAGAAACGATCATGTCTGAAGCATTCCAGCCCATCTCAGAGCGGACAATCACCTTCCAGGAACGCGAGAATGTAACAACGCTGATATACTTTCCCCGAAAGCGGCCGTAAGCAAGAAAATCGGCGATCTCGATCAACCAAGGGGAGGCCATGATGGCCCCCCCTTTTGGATGCTGAGAAAGGAGCCCATAACATGACCGACGAAACATCCGTCTTTGAACCAGAACGCGAGCGGACGCTTGTATTCCGGGGCAAGGAGATCGCAACCGCAGACCTGAAGGATGGCCACGGCTATGTCTCCGTGAGCTCTTTATGCGATGCTTTCGGCCTGGAACCGCGAGCTCAGCGCCGGCGCTTGCAGCGCCAGCAGGGCTACTTCGCCACCTACACGGTCACCATCCGCATGACCACCGCTGGCGGACCCCAGCCTGCTCTGTGCCTCATGGCCTCAGCTGTGCCGCTTTTTCTAACCGGAGTCGAGTTGGAACGGGTCCAGGATTCGCAGGTGGTGGAATATTTACGAGCTTTCCTGGATGAAGCGCACATTGTCCTGGCCGAGCACTTCGGCATCTCGGAGCGCGGTGAGATGCAGTTCCTGCGCGAATCGCTTGCCCGTATGATCGCCGAGCAGGAGATCTTTGAGGAGCGCTTCACAAAAAAAGTAGACGAGGAGCTGGCCGCCTTGCGCAAAGCCCACGAAGAAAAAGTGCACCAGATTCGTGAGGCATTTACCGGTCTTCGGGAGGATGTTCGCCGTATTGAACGCGTAGCAGGCCCTAAGGCGCGCCTCACCCCAGAGCAGCGTGGTCAAATCAGAGAAACAGTGGCCACGCTAGGCCAGCTCCTCATCGAAGAAAAAGGGATTGCCAAACCTTACCCTGGGATTTATATGGATATCACCAGGATGACCGGGGTCTCGAAAGTGGAAGACATCCAGCAGGAGGATTTTGAGCAGGTGATTGAATTCCTCAACCGCCAGATCAAGGCTCTTATAGTAGACAAGGATAAAGAGCAACCGTAATGCACCTGCCAACTACCATCATGAAAGGACAGGAGAATCTGGCTAACCAACACAGCGGCCAATCACGCTACCCGCGCTGACCCCCCGCGGAAGGGGCAGCGTACCAAACACCTTCCAATCGGCCAAAACCACGGCTACTTCCCCCGGCAATTGTATAAAGGTCCCTACTAAAGCCTGGCGCACCCAGGGTGGGGCCAGCAGGGCGAAGACCAGGGAAAGCGAGAAACGCCCGGCGTAGAGCAAGGCCTGCTCTAACCGCCGGGCCGTCTTGCGCCGGAGTGTCTCCCGAGAGGCGTTGCCGCTTTCCACCTCCAGCCAGAAGAGCACTTCCCGGTCCGAGAGCTCTCCCCAGGCCAGCGCGTCCGGGCGCAGCCTCCCCAGGGCGACCTCGCCCCACCCGGCCCAGACCTCCGTCTGCGGCCTGGCCCGCCGCAGCCAGGCCGGCCAGAGCCGCGCCGTGCGGCGGTGGCGGCCAGTCGCCGCCGATCGCTCCCGGCGGGCAGGGAAGGCAACCCCTGGAGGCAAACCCCAGCTGCGCAACGCTAATGAAAGTCCTGCCCGGCGCACTTTCCAGATCGGGAAAGCCTCCCGCCCCTCCCACTCGACCAGCTGGCGGCGTTTGAGGCCCCGCAGCGCCTGCCGGGCGGTAGGCAGGCTCACCCCTGCCAGGGAAGCCACCTCCGCCGTGTAGGCCGTCTCCAAACGCGCCAGCACCCGCAGCGCCTGGATTTCCTGCAGAGAATGATCACAGGCCCCTGAATCTGGTACGGCGGGCGGCGGGGACACAGGAGTTGAAAAGAGGCCCGGGCAGAAGGAGAAACCCCGCAGGCGCGGCGGCGACCCCGGGTCTCCGGTGACTGCTACCGCCAGCGGGAGCCCGCGCAGGGACTGGCGCACTTCCTCTGCGTACCAGCACCCCCCGGGCGCCTTTACCAGTACCCACAGAGAAGCACCCGGGCGGAGCCTCGAAACCTGTGAGGCCATGCGCCGCAGCGGGTGGGCGTAATCTCCCGGCGGCAACCCTGCAGCGGCCGATAAAGGGAAGACGAAGGTGTCGCTCCAGCCGCTCCCCAGAGAAATGCTTCGCCACCCGGCAAACACCAATGATCCTACCCGCGCGCCCATACCTAATCTCCGCAGGTGCTCGGCAGGCTGCCCCAGGCGCAGTACTCCGCCTGGCCTGGCAGCAGCACCCGATCCGGGTTGCGAGGAAAGCACTTTCCATTTGGTTCCCTTTTCGGCCGGTATCCGGCAGACGAAACACTCTGGCCCCACGTAGCCCTCAAACCCGACCCGGCCACCGGTGAAAACCCCGTCCGGCCTTTCTCCCGGCTCACCGTAATAGTCGCTCCCGACCGGCTGGGGTGTGCCCAGCATCCAGGCCTGCACGCCTCCCCGTGCCCAGGAGGGCAGACTTGGAATGACAAGCCCCACCAATATGACGAAGACCACG
>DATDRM010000191.1:0-18339 GCA_035291705.1 Anaerolineales bacterium | reverse complement strand
TCAAAATCGAGCAGGTGAGTCTCGACGCGTGGGGGGACTGGCTGGGACTCGAAGGTGGGACGAAAGCCGACGTTAGTAACCGCGCCCCAGGTCTTGCCATTTACCACGGCCTGGCAAACGTACACCCCGGCCCTGGGGATGGCGCGTTCTGCCCACAGGCTCAGGTTGGCGGTCGGGATGCCGATCGTCCGGCCGCGCCCGTCGCCGGAGACCACCTTGCCGCTTAATTGAAAAGGCCGGCCTAAAAGGAGCGCGGCCAGCTGCATATCCCCAGCAGCCAGGGCAGAGCGGATACGGCTGGAAGAGACTGCCTCTCCTTCGATCTTGACCGGGGGCATGGCTTCTACTGTATAGCCAAGTCCTACGCCGATCTTTTGCAAAGTTGGGACGTCACCTTGCCGGTTTTTTCCCAGGGCGAAATCATAACCGACAATAAGATGGTGAAAGTCGAGATGCTTCTTGAGCAGCGCCATGAAGTCGGAGGCCAGGGTGGCAGCTGTTTGGAGGGTGAATGGGAAGGTGATGACGGTGTCTGCCCCGAGTCCGCCTAACAGCACAGCGCGCTCGTCGGGGGTGGTCAGGTAAAACGGATCTTTACGTTTGCCAAGCACCAACGCGGGATGAGGGAAGAAGGTGAGCACTGCGGCCTGATAGCCAGCCAAGTGGGCACCGGTAGCCAGTTTCCGCACAATCTCTTGATGGCCACGGTGGACGCCATCGAAGGTACCGATCGTCAACCAGGTGTCTTGAAGTTGCAGCCCCTCCAAGGACAGGAAATGGCGCATAAAGCATTCAATTCACACTCAGGTCTGGAAAAAGACTTTGCGGGGTTGCCACTCGCCAGTTTCTTCGTCGATCTCGAGCAGTGCCACCAGGTCGCCTTGCTGGCTGATGGCGCGCGCCCAACCCTTTGCGTCAGATTCGGCGGTGATGCGGTGCCCGTGGCGGACCAGCTCGACCTGGTCGGCGTCTAGTTCCACCATCGGCCAGTCTCCAAGGGCATCGGCGGCCGGGATCAGGTACTTATACCAGTCTCCAGCGTCGAAGGCTTCTTTGAGGCGGCGCAGAGGGACCGCATCGCGCAGTGTAAACCGCCCGCTCTTGGTGCGGCGTAAGCCGATCAAATGCGCGCCTGTGCCAAGAGACTTGCCAAGGTCGTTGGCCAACGAACGCACATAAGTGCCGGACGAGCAATACACATCGATGACCACTTCCGGGGGCGCCCATTCCAGCACATCCAGGCTGTAGACCTGGATCATGCGCGGTGCAAGGTCAACTTCTTCTCCTTCCCGCGCCATCTCATAGGCTTTGCGTCCTTTGACCTTGACTGCTGAGTAAGGCGGCGGCACCTGTTCGATTTCACCGACAAAAGTCTGCAAGATATCGAAGAATTTGTCCTCGGAAATATGATCCACCGATGACGAGCCGGTCACGGTGCCTTCCGCGTCATACGTATCCGTCGAGCTGCCCAAGCGGATCGTCGCTTGATAGCGTTTATCGGAAGCGGAGACATATTCACTCAGGCGGACTGCCGGCCCGACCAAGATCACTAACACGCCTGAGGCGCGCGGATCGAGCGTGCCGGTATGACCAGCCCTGCGAATCCCGGTCCCTCGCCGGATGATCTGGACGACGTCGTGGGAGGTCAAGCCAATCGGCTTGTCTACCACCAACACTCCAGATACAATGTTTTTCATTTGGTCTGTGTCCATGTCCTCATCCCCAATAAGAAGAATTTATGCGAAAAATCGCTGGGTATATCGATTTTGACATCATCAATTCTCAATAACGATAAACTCCTGGTTTCGATTAAGCAAAGCGCGCGTAGCGGGCAGCACCTTTGCTTGAACTTCTTCCAAGCTGCCATCTAATTCGGCGCCGGCTGCAGCGGCGTGCCCGCCGCCTCCGAAGCGCAGTGCCACCTGGGAGACATCAAATCCCGGTAGTGAACGCCAGCTGACTTTAATGTGCCCATTTCCCTGTTCGACGAACACGACCACAACATCGACCTCCTCCACGGTGGAGAGAATGTTATTCAGGTCTGCGTCGTCGCGACCAGGGTAACCGACTGCGCGCCGGTCAGCGAGCGTGAGACTGGTCCAGGCTAAACGGCCTTCGCGCTGCAGTGCGGAGAGACCAGCCCCCCAATAACGGGCAGCCTCGAAGGAGCGTTTCAATAAAGCGAGGTGATAAAGGTTGGATAGATCGCTGCCAGCCTCCATCAAGTTGGCGGCGATGCGCAAAGCCCTGGCTGTCATATTATGCGTGCGAAAGCCTAAAGTGTCTGTGATGATCCCGAATAACAATGCATCTGCGACCGGGCGGGTGATGGGTAACCCGAAGGTCGGCAGATATCCTGCCAGCATCTCCGCCGTCGCCACGGCCTCGGTTTCTACCAGGTTGAGCCTGGCAAAGTTCAAATTTGTCGGGTGGTGATCGACGTTTAAATCAGGGGTTGAAAATCCGTTCAGAGCGTTCCCAACCCGGTCTAAGTCAGAACAATCGACCACGATGATCAAGTCAAAATGCCCTTCTGGCCGGGTGGATACCAGTTCGCTGCCAGCCAGGTGGCGGAAAATCGATGGGACACCGTCGGCGGAAACCATTTGTACATCCTTACCCGCGGCTCGTAAAGATAATCCTAATCCTAATAGCGATCCGATCGCATCCCCATCTGGTCGAATGTGCGAAGCCACCAGCAACCGATCGGCACCCAGCAGCAGCCTTCGGGCAATCTGGAGCAGCTGCTCATCCATCTGCTTTATCCTGCTTGTCTGAAGCAGATTGAGCGCCCTTCTGCTTTGAGGAGGATTCGGCCTGTAACATGTCTAACAATTGCTCAATATGCTCGGCCCGTTCTGGAGTGGGATCCCAATGGAACCGCAAACGAGGAAAAACCCGCAGGTCGATGCGGTTGGCCAATTCCCGGCGAAGAAAGCCGCCGGCGTGCTCAAGCCCAGCCAGAACATCTTCGGCGCGCTCGGAACCTTCAAGTGCAGAAACGTACACCTCTGCGTAGGCCAGTTCTCTGTCCACAGTCACATCTGTGACCGATATTCCGGTCAAACGCGGATCGTGCACCTCCTTAATCATCATCTCCGAGAGTTCTTCCCGCATCCGATCAGCGATGCGCTGTACGCGCAATTTAGACACCACTTCCAATCTCCAGCTTAAGCAACCGCTACTTTCTCGATGATATAGCATTCCAGGATATCCCCGGCTTCAAAATCGTTAAAGCCTCTCACGGCTACCCCGCACTCGAAGCCGGCTTTCACTTCGCGCACATCATCCTGGAGGTGCTTGAGGGAAGCCACGTCGCCCGTGAAGACAGCCTGCCCGTGGCGCATCACGCGCAGATGGCTGTTGCGACGCAACTCACCGTCCAGGACGCGACAGCCGGCAATGTTGCCCACTTTTGAGATGCGGAAGATCTGGCGCACTTCGGCATGCCCGAGCACGTTCTCTTTGAGCTCGGGTTCGAGCATACCCTTGAGGGCTTTTTCCACATCTTCGGTCAAGCGGTAAATGATGTTATAAAGACGGATGGAAACCCCCTCGGCCTCGGCCAGACGCATAGCGGCCGAATCGGCGCCGACGTTAAAGCCGATCACAATCGCTTTGGAGGCGGCAGCCAGCATGACGTCGTTCTCGCCGATGTTACCGGTTTCGGCATGTAGAATGTTGATGGCGATCTCACCAGCCCCGATGTCCTTCAGCGAGGATATGATCGGTTCGAGGGAGCCCTGGACATCCGCTTTGACGATCAGGCGTAAGTCACGCACCTCGCCAGCTTTAAACCGGTCGAATAACTGCTCTAATGTGAGCGCTTTCTTCTCCTGGGCTGCGGTATGCGTCTGTTTAAGTTTACGCTCTTCGACAATCACACGCGCTTCGCGATCGGACACTACCACCTGAAAAAGATCCCCGGCCTGGGGGACATCGTTCAAACCCATCACAGCCACGGGTGTTGACGGGCCAGCTTTTCGCAGCCGGTGCCCAAGGTGGTCGAACATGGCCTTCAGGCGGCCATAAGCGGTGCCCACGACGACCACATCGCCCACACCCAGGGTGCCGTTTTGCACCAGGAGTGTCACCAGGATGCCCTTGGCGCGGTCAATCTCGGCTTCGATGACCGTCCCGATCACGCGCCCCTCCGGGTTGGCAAGGATATCGCTGTTTTCGGCGACTAACAAAATGGCTTCGAGCAAATCGTCCAGGCCTTCATTCCGTTTAGCGGACATAGGGACGACGATCGTATCCCCGTCCCAATCATCGGGGACCAGCCCGATCTCTGCCAGCTGTTGCCTGACGCGATCGGGATCTGCATTCGCCTTGTCGATCTTGTTCATTGCCACGACGATCGGCACATGGGCGGCTTTAGCGTGAGCGACAGCCTCGCGCGTCTGGGGCATGACGCCATCGTCAGCGGCGACGACCAGGACCACGACATCGGCTCCCTGCGCCCCACGGGCGCGCATGGCGGTGAATGCGGCATGGCCAGGAGTATCCAAAAATGTGATCGTCTGACCATTATGCTCCACTTGGTAGGCGCCGATATGTTGCGTGATCCCGCCCACCTCCCCGCCGGCGACATTCGTGTGGCGGATAGCATCTAATAATGTGGTCTTTCCGTGGTCAACATGCCCTAAGATGGTGACAACCGGTGGGCGATCCGCCAGGTTTTTCGGATCTTCGTCAGCGATTAACTGCCTCCAGAGCGGAATCTCGCCGCTTTCTTCTTCGGTTGTCGTTTCTGGGGTTTCCATCGTCGCTTCGTAGCCCATTTCAGCAGCTACGATGGCGGCGGTGTCAAAGTCAATTTGCTGGTTAATGTTTGCCATGACCCCATTGGCCATCAGCGTTTTAATGACATCAATGGGGCTGGCTTCAATGCTCAAGGCCAGTTCCCGCACAGTGATGCTGGCGGGTAATTCAATTATCTTGTGCCCGTTCTCGCTCATTTGGTACCTCCTGCAATCTGTCGTTCGCGTCCCAATGAGCCAGTGAGGCGGGCCGAGTTATTGGTTCATCTCAGCACGCTCCACTCGCTTGCCGAACGCATTCTTGCGGAGAACCCCCCTATCTTTGCTCATTCCGGATTGTCTCTTGAGCAGATCGTTCTTCCGGTAATGCGGCCATAAAAGCAGATAAACTTTCCCGGTCGTCGGCCGATAGCTCGGTCTTTAGCGCCTGGGCGATGGATCCCTTCAGGCCGCGTTCCCAGCAAGAACGCCGGTCGTGTAGATAAGCTCCGCGGCCTGCCATCTTGCCTGTCGGGTCAACCCGGATTCCCTGCGGAGAACGCACGATGCGGATCAGCGAGCGTTTGGAAAGGACTTCCCGGCAGCCGACGCATGTGCGTTGGGGGACGTGTTTATGCTTCTTTGACTTTTTCGGCACGCAAACTACTCTCTGGTTTGCGGATCCTATAAATTCCAATCGTCTTCCCAGCCAGCAACGCCGCGTTTGCGTTTACGCTTGACGATGACGACGTCCTTGTCTGGGTCATATTCCATCTCAACGTACTTCTTTTTCTTCTTCTTCTTCTTGCGATCGCCTTCCTCACCTTCCTCGTCTTCCTCTATCTCCAGCAGGTTGACATCGAACACCTCTGGTTTGAGAGTGAAGAGCTCATCCAGGGAAGAGGGCAACTCCTCTCCTATCTCTGCTGGGCTGACCGGTTCCGCTTCGGAGACTTGCTCTACGTCTGCTTCGGCCAGCGGGATTGCCTCGAGGATTTCTGGCTCCTCCGCTTCTGCGACTGGGATTTCCTCAGCGATCGGTGCGGTGACTAATTCGGCCTCGGCTGGCTCAGCCATGACGATCTCAGCCGGGATCTCAATCACAGGTTGAATCTCCTCCTCGACAGCCTCAACCTCCTCTGGAGCGAGCACTTCGCCTTCCACCTCGACTGGAGCTTCTGGGAAGGACAACTTGGCCAATTCAGCATCGATTTCCTGCATGGTTTTTGGCCCAATGCCGTTTAAGCCGAGGATGGAGTCAGCGTCTAACTGGATCTGCAACATGAGATCCCCGACCGTGTTGTAACCGGCTTCGCTGAGCAGCGTATTAACCCGCTCTGGTAAGCTCAGGTCTTCCAATTGCATCTCAAATGCCTGGGGAGGGAGGGTGGCAATGATCGCATCCCGGCGATCTTTTTCGACCTTCTTCTCCGTTTGACGCTGGCTGATGATGCCTCGTTCGACGCGATCGACGAACTGGCTGAGCAACGCGTATTCTTCGGGAGTAACCGGCCGCCCTTCGCTTTTCTTGGCCAGGACGGTTTCAACCTGCGTGAACAAGCCGGCTTCTTTTTCGGCCAGTATTGCGTATTCGGGATCGGTCTTTAGTTTGTGCAACGCGTCGGATGTAGCCTCTGGTAGGCTCTTAATGTCAATCCGCCAGGATGTCAGCTTGGCCGCCAGGCGGGCGTTCTGCCCGTCCCGGCCGATCGCCAGGCTGAGTTGGTCTTCTGGAACCACAACGGTCGCTGTTTTGGTGCCGCGGGCATGTTCGTTGAGGTAGACGCCGTTTACTCGCGCGGGGCTGAGGGCCTTGGCAATGTAAGCGGCGGGGTCCGGGTTCCATTCGATTACGTCGATTTTCTCATCGTTCAGTTCGCGCACAATAGCCTGGATGCGTACGCCGCGAATGCCGACGCAGGCCCCCACTGGATCGACGCCCGCCTGGAGGGCAGCCACGGCGACTTTGGAACGTTGTCCCGGTTCCCGGGCGATTGAGCGGATCTCTACCAGGCCGTGGTAAATTTCAGGCACTTCGTTTTCCAGCAAGCGGCGGAGAAAGTTCCGGTGAGCGCGCGAAAGCACGAGTTGTGGGCCGCGGGGGGTGGATTTGAGTTCGGCTAGCAAGGCACGCACACGGTCATGCAAGCGGAAGCGCTCGCCACCAATTTGTTGGTTGCGCGGCATTATACCTTCCGCCTTCATGTCCAATCCCAGGGTGACGGCTTGCGAGCTGATCGCCTGGACAACGCCGCTGACGATTTCGCCAAGCTGCTTGTTGAAGTAGTTCAATTGGGCATCTCGCTCGGCCTCGCGGATGCGTTGTTGGATGACTTGCCGGGCGGTCTGGGCGGCCACCCGTCCAAAATCTTGTGGCGTGGTTTCGACGATCACCATTCCGCCCAGTTTGGCCTCTTTGTCCACTATTAAAGCATCGTCTAAGGAAACTTCTGTGCGCGAGTCTTGAACAACTTCCACCACTTCTTTCTCGGCATAGACGTTCACTTTACCGGTCTCTGGATCGATTTTGGCTTCAACGTGCTGGGCGTTGGAGGCGTTCACAGCCCGCCGGTAGGCGGAGGCCATCGCAGCTTCCAGGGCTTCCATAATCACTTCCCGGGGAAGCTGTTTTTCTTCCAGGACCTCATTAAATGCCAGAGTAAACTCGTTCTTCATGCGTGCTATTTCTCCAAATGAATAAAACGCTCACCATTGGGTCTGGCTAACAGGCTTTATATGTAAAGAAAAGTGGGTTGTTCCCACTTTTCGGAGAAGCCTATATCGCCACCACCCCTCTACAGCGTAGATTTTAACATAGAAATGGGAGAGGTGCAAGGTTGAATTAGAGTCCTTTTTCCATACGCCAGGCGGGCTCATTGACCTGGCGACGACGGCCTTGCTCGTCCAGGTAAGACCAGACGCCGGGCTCTGCGGCGACGACCCGGTAGCCGAAGCGCTCGTACAGGCGGCGGGCGCCCTGGTTGACGCGAGCAACGTTCAGGCAGATCAATCGAAAACCTCGGCGCGCCAGATCGGCCTCGGCGGTCTGCAGCAGACGGCTTCCCACCCCTGCCCCTCGATAAGCTGGACGAACCCGGAAGCCGTAGATGTAGGCACGCGTGCGACCGTCTGCCAGGGCGGTATTCAAACTTTCTATTTGGACGAAAAGCTGACCGATGATCCCTGTTTCAGGCAGTTCGGCGACCCACATCACCGCCTCGCCCGTTTCTGTGTAGCGGTAAGCCTCGGCAAACAGGCGCCGAAAGTGAGTGAACTCACCGTCCCACTCCAGGGCGGACAAATCCTCCCGGGTGGCTAGGCGGATGTGAGTCTGATAAAGCAAGGGGAAAGTAACCATTGGGGAAAGGGAAAAAGGGATAAGGGAATAAGGTGGTTAGTGTATTCTTCTCTAATCCCTTATCCCTTGTGTTTTTATGATCTCCTCCAATAAAGCTGTCTCCTGTTCTACGGTTTCGATTTTACCGTCAAGCCAGGCGGCGCGCAAAGCCGCCAGGATCTGGCGATAGCGTGGACCAGGCGGCAGACCGCGGGCGCGAAGAATGTTTCCATCGATGGTGGGCGAGACATTCCGCCAACGGGTGACGTAATCCAGTAAGACTTGCTTCAAGAAGGGGTCTGCACATGCCAGGTAGTTAGCATACAACGCCAGTGGCGGTAGGCTCTCCAACCGGGTTACGACCTGGCTCGGGGTGACTTCCGCTAAAGAAGGCATGTCGCGCCACAGCCGGCGAGCGGCAAGTCCCACCTCACCCAGGGTACGCGAGAGCTTCAGGCGGGAGATCAAACTGTGGGCGCGGGCGGTGGGCAGGCGGATCAGCCACAGGATGTATGTCAGGCTTGGTGTTAGCCAAGTCCCATTCTCATCTTTTAAATCCCATTCTGGTCCAGGTTTAGCTTGTGTCAGATTCTGAATATGCACTGCGAGCCAATCATCCCAAACCAGGTCGGGATGGATAGCAGTCAATAAGTCCAGATCGTGTAACCGCGCCAGGATAAGGCAAGCTCGGTCTTCCTGCAAAATGTGGTCGAGTTCGTGGCGGATACGGTCGCCGGAGACACGCTCCAGGAGAGAGCGAGCTTCCTGGATCAACTCCAATGTGCGTTCCTCGATCTGGAAAGCGAAACGTTGTTCGAATCGAACCGCTCGCAGCATGCGGGTGGGATCATCGATAAAAGACAAGGAGTGTAAGGCGCGCACGAAGCCGCTGCGGAGATCGTTCAACCCGCCCCAGTAATCGTGGAGTTCGCCGTAGTGATAGCCATCGAGCCGCAATGCCAGGGTGTTGATGGTGAAGTCGCGGCGGTGCAGGTCGAGCTTGATGCTGCCGCGTTCGACTGTCGGCAGCGCGGTGGGGTGGGTATAGAATTCGGTGCGGGCGGTGATCAGATCCACAAACTCAGGAAGGTCGGTGATATTGAAATTAAACGTTGCCCGTTGGGATTTGCCGTTTGCGAATTGGGTTTCACTAACCTTTTTAAGTGTTTCAACCAGGTCAGGACGGATCCCGGCGATATGCCATTTTGCAGTGCCAAAGCGGGAGTGACTCGTGACCCGTCCACCATACACGCCTGCCAAGCCACGGGCAAGTTCGATGGCATCCCCTTCGACGACCAGGTCGAAGTCCTGGCTGGGGCGATCGAGTAGCAGGTCGCGCACAAACCCACCGACGATAAAAAGGGCAGAGTGCTGATCGTGGGCGGCGCGGGCGATCGCTTTAAGCAGAGATAAGCGGGCAGCTGGCAAGGCATTTTCCAG
Organism: Anaerolineales bacterium; assembly: GCA_035291705.1. Lineage (GTDB taxonomy): Bacteria > Chloroflexota > Anaerolineae > Anaerolineales > UBA4823 > DATDRM01. The sequence continues at coordinate 8,820 of DATDRM010000191.1, read as the reverse complement.
CCGGTCAGCTAGGTTCTGCCGGCCGGGTATGCGCTGCGCACTCGCCAGAGTCTTAAGCAGATCGGTGCGGGTGACGATGCCAACAATTTGCCCGGTCTCAGCGTGCACGACTGGCACCTGCCCCCAGCCGGTTTCGGTCATCAGGCGTTGCAGATGTTCGATCGAGTCTTCGGGACGCACGCTGACCTCTCCGGCTTCCATCAAACTGGCGGCTGTTAATTTGAGCTTGTGGGCGAGGGCGCGGTCTACGGCGCGGCGGTTGAGTAAACCGACTACCTTTCCTTCTTGCACAACTGGATATCCTTCGTAGCCGTAGCGTAACATGCGCTGGGCGGCCTCCTCGACTGGCGTCTCGGGAGAGAGCAGCTGTGGGCCGCCGGACATAAACTGGGCAACGGTGATCGCGGGATGGATGTAGCGGGGTAGGATGGTGAGCAGCTCCTGGCAAACGCTTTCGAGCTCACGATCCTTGATCAGACTGGCGGCAGCCCGCTCATGGCCGCCACCGCCGAAGTGTTCGGTAATCTGGGCCACATCGATGTGGTCGCTGGTGGAGCGGGCGATCAACTGCACACCGCCGCGTGTATTGGCCAGCAGGAAGAGCGCGTCTGGGTCGAGCAAATCGCGCATCTTGTGCGCCACTGTGGAAAGCTCTTCATCTACTTCTTGGGCATCACCACAGGCCAGGATAACGATGTGCCCATGCACGTTGTGGCTTCTGGCGTTGGCCCGCATGCGGTTGTACAAGGCCTGTTGTCCTGGGGAAAGTGGATGGTTGAGGAAGTCAGTGGCGATCTCCAGGCTGGCGCCGCGTTCCAGCAGGAAGGCCGCCGCGCTCAGGTCACGCGCAGAGGTACGCGTGTAGGTCAGTGAACCGGTGTCTTCGTAGATTCCGAGCAGCAGTAGAGTCGCCGCAACGGTGCTCAGCAGGTTATCGCGCTCACGCAGCACTTCCACGAACAGTGTGGCGGTGGCTCCCGTGTCATCGGTGGTGATCTCCCAATTCGGCGGCAACCCTTCTCGCGCCGGGTGGTGGTCGATCACCTGGACTTTTGTCTTTGGTCCCATGCCTTTGACGCTGATCATCGACTGTGTATCTACCAGGGTAACCTGCCCTACTGGTCGGTTGGGCAGGTCACGTGGGTCAATGAAGGGTAGCTCTACGCCATATAGGGTAATGAAAGCACGCACATTGCGATTCATCCGCCGCGGTAGGACCGGAACGGAGGTTTCGTCCACCAGGTGAGCACCCAGCAATGAAGCCAGGGCGTCAAAGTCAGCTTGTTCGTGGGTGAGGATGATATGCATGAGTGTGAAGTGTGAAACGTGAATCGTGAAACGTACTTTGAGGCGGATGCAATAGTTGCGCTAAGCATTATTGTAATCTACAATTGAAATCAGAATATAATAATTGGATATGGACGAGCCGGGCGATTCCCTGGAAACACTGTGGGATGGGTTGCTTTCCCGCCAGCCGGAGCAGGTCCGGGCAGCCTATGCCAGCCTGGACGAGATGGGAAAAAAGGCGGTGTTGGCCCACCTTGAACGCATGGCGAATGAAGCGGGCTGGCATCCCGAACAGCGTTTCTCCGCTCAGGTCGCGCTGGAGGCGTTGAAACGAGCAACTTATGATGGATCTTAAAGAACTTACCCAAGAGATGCACCACTTTGTGAGCTCGCAAGGGTGGTACGCGGACGACAGCCCGCGCCCGCAAACCTTGCGGAATCTAGCAATATCCCTCACCCTGGAGGCGGGGGAGGTGCTGGAGCATTTCCAATGGGCAGATGAATCCCCTGACCCAGAAGAGCTGGGCGATGAGCTGGCCGATGTGGCGTTATATTTGCTGCAGCTGGCCAGCCTGGCCGGGATCGATCTGGAGCAAGCTATCCTCTTGAAACTAAGGCGCAATTACGGGCGCAGGTGGGAGGGGAAATAAAAGATGCGCGTCACCGTTTTCGGTGGGGCAGAGCCCAAGCCAGGCGAACCAGCTTACGAGGAAGCCTTGCGGTTGGGCAGACTGATCGGCTCAGCCGGGCACACTGTGCTGACTGGGGGGTATATCGGCACCATGGAAGCGGTTTCCCGCGGGGTAGCGGAAAGCGGTGGGCATGTGATCGGGGTTACCTGCGAGCAGATCGAGGCCTGGCGTCCGGTAAGCCCAAATCCTTGGGTTCAAGAGGAACAACGCTTCGTTACCATCCAGCAGCGCCTGTCTGCCCTGATCGAAAATTGCGATGCTGCCCTGGCTTTACCTGGTGGGATCGGTACCCTGGCTGAGATCGCGGTAATGTGGTCTTCATTGCAAACCGGGGCACTCTCCCCACGCCCGCTGATCCTGATCGGCCCTGGTTGGCGGGCTGTCTTCGACCTTTTCATAGATCAACAAAGTTCATATGTCACTGAGCGGCACCGTCGTTGGTTGCTCTTTGCCCCAGACGTCGAGTCCGCTTTTCGAATGCTCGATCATTCGAAGATCGAATCTTGAGGATCGCGAGCCACCTTTTACGCATTCCGCATCACCCTTCACATTTCACGTTTCACGCTTCATTTCTCCCGAAACCCATGCCTGCCATCCAACTGCCTCGCCTGAAAATCCAGGCTGCAAAACTAGCCGTGCAATTCGCTGATCCGTTGGTTTTCTGTCGCAGCCTTCACAATCTACTGGATTTTTATGCTGGCCGGGCTTACCGCCCAGGCCAGGTCGGGGATCCCCAATCCTTAATGGCGGCTTATCACGTGCCCCCACCCGTACTGCGCGAGGTGATCAAGGAGTTAACCCCATTTATGCTCAGCGCTCCTGAAGCTGCTTTAGCTTTGAGCGATGCGCTGTGGTCAGAACCTTACCTGGAATTTCGCCTGCTTGCAGCGTCTTTGTTGGGCTTGATCTCTCCCCACCCTCCTGATCCGGTGCTTTTGAGAGTGCGAGCCTGGGCCAAGCCCCGGACAGAAGCGCGCCTAACCAGGGCCCTGATCAATACCGGCCTTTCCCAGATCCGGCGTGAGTACCAGGCTCGGTATCTGCAACTGGCTGAAACCTGGCTCGCCTCGCCGGAGCTATTCTCCCAGCACCTCGGCCTGCAAGCACTCGTTCCATTGTTAGATTTGCAAGAATTTCAAGACATCCCCCTGATGATCAAGATGTTAACCCCCCTGATCCGCATCGCCCCTTTTCCGTTGCGGCCGGATTTAATAGACGTGATCGGTGGCCTGGCAAAGCGATCGCCTCAAGAGACGGCATATTTTCTCCGCCAAAATCTGGCGGTCAAAAGCGACAACCTGGCCACCGCCTGGTTGATCCGTCAAAGCCTGCATTCCTTTCCTGCGGAGATCCAGACGAGCTTACGAATTGCCTTACACGAGAACAAATAACGCTACTTTCTCTGGTATAATCACCCCCACTGACTAGACCTGCCGGTGGTCTTGGTTAATTGGACTGCTGGTAAGGAGACCTGCAGGAAAATCATACTCATTCAGGGAGTTAGCAGACGTCATGATGGATAGAGAAACCAAGCAAACAGTAATCACGGAGTATTCCCGGCATCCCAGCGATACGGGTTCGGCTGAAGTGCAGATCGCTCTGCTTACCAATCGCATCAATTCGCTTACCGATCATCTGCGGACGCACCGGCTTGATGCCTCATCCAGGCGCGGGTTGCTCAAGATGGTGGGTCGCCGGCGCCGTTTATTGGCCTATGTCCGCCGCAAGGACTATCAACGTTACCAGGCCTTGACGGAAAAGTTGAGCATTCGGCGCAAGTAGAATACCCAAGCGAGTAGATGGCGCATAGGACTCCCATCTTCTCTTTTTTCTAGCTGAAGACAGCCGCCAGGGGTGACTCAGCTGCGGAAATTCAAAAGATTGGATAGAGATTTAGAAACTCTATATATTGTCAGGCTTGCCAGCGGGTTCAGGAATTGGAGACTGGTGACAACCGTTAAGGCGCTATTGCGACCTTTGCTCAGATAATCATTACCCTCGCAATCGTTGCGCTGCAATCGTTACGCCGCCATCGTTGCCAGCAGCTTCCAGTCCCTGACCTGTCAGGCGATTTTTTAGGAGAGAAAATGCATTCAGAAACTAAGCAATATACAGCCATGGTGGGCGATAAGTCGATCACCATGGAAACCGGCCGCCTGGCCGGTCAGGCCGGCGGTGCTGTCACGGTGCGCCTTGGCGATACCGTGGTCTTCGCCGCCGCTACAATGGGGGATGAACCCCGCCAGGGAGTGGATTTCTTCCCTTTGACGGTGGACTATGAAGAGCGGATGTACGCTGGTGGGCGCATCCCGGGGTCCTTCTTTCGTCGCGAAGGCCGGCCGAGCGAGGAGGCTATATTAACCGCCCGTCTCACCGATCGCCCGATCCGCCCGCTTTTCCCGAAAGACCTGCGGAATGATGTGCAGGTGATCCTGTACTCCTTCTCTGCCGATAGCGAGAACCCAATCGATATCTTAGCTGTCAACGCGGCCTCCGCGGCTTTAATGATCTCCGATATCCCCTGGGATGGGCCGGTGGGTGCGGTGCGGATCGGGCGCATCCAGGGGAATTTCGTCGTCAATCCCACCTTCAGCGAAAAAGCGGAGTCGGACCTCGACCTGCGCCTAGCGGGGACGCGCGACGCCATTTTGATGGTCGAGTGCGGGGCGGAGATCGTATCAGAGGAGGTGATCGTCACAGCGCTGGAATTCGGTCACCAGGCTATTCAAACGCTGATTGACTTGCAAGAACGTCTGACCGCCGAGGTTGGTAAACTCAAGCGGACATACCTCAGCTTTGCTCTCGACGAGTCTCTCAAAGTCTCCGTTGCCGAAAAAGCGACGCCCGCCCTTGAGGAGCTCTTTGGCCGTCCGAACGATAAAACGGCGAGCTATGACGCCATCAACAGCTTGAGGGATTCCCTGGTCGCTGAGCTCTCCCCGGAGGATGATGTCAAGGCAGGAAATGTAAGGCAGGCTTTCGACGAAACGCTCAAGTCGGTCGTGCGCCGGCGCATCCTGGAACGCGGGCTGCGGCCGGATGGGCGCGGCCTCACCGACATCCGCTCGATCTGGTGCGAGGTGGAAGTCAGCCCGCGCGCCCACGGCTCCGGCTTGTTCACCAGGGGCGAGACACAGGTGCTCACCCTGGCGACCCTGGGTACGCCGCGCGAGGCTCAAGAACTGGATACCTTGTCTCCGGCAGAGTCGAAACGCTACATGCATCACTATAACTTCCCGCCTTTCTCTACGGGTGAGGTGCGCCCCTTGCGCGGCTCTTCCCGGCGAGATATTGGGCACGGCGCTCTGGCCGAGCGGGCTTTACTCCCCGTGCTCCCACTCGAGACAGAGTTCCCCTACACGATGCGTCTGGTTTCGGAGGTGTTATCCTCGAACGGATCAACCTCGATGGCCTCTGTTTGCGGTTCTACCCTGGCGCTGATGGACACCGGGGTGCCGATCAAGGCGCCGGTTGCGGGGGTCGCTATGGGTCTGATCAAAGGGGAAGGCGATCAGTACGCTGTCCTGACCGATATCTTGGGAATGGAAGACCACCTGGGAGATATGGACTTCAAGGTGGCCGGTACCGATAAAGGCGTTACCGCCTTGCAAATGGATATCAAGATTAAGGGGATCACCAGCCAGATTATGGGGCAAGCTCTGATGCAAGCCCGCCAGGCGCGCCTGCACATCCTCAACAAGATGTTGGAGATCATTCCCGTTCCCCGCCCCGAGCTAAAACCGCACGCCCCACGCATCACGATCGTTCGCATCCCGGTAGACAAGATCGGGGCAGTGATCGGTCCGGGCGGCAAGATGATCCGCAGCATTCAAGAGGAAACCAATACCCGGATAGACGTCGAGGAGGATGGCTCGATTTACATCGCCGCCGTCGATGGGGAAGGCGAGCAGATGGCCCGTGACCGGATTCTCTCCCTCACGGAAGTCCCCGAAATCGGGCGGATTTACACCGGGCGCGTGGTGCGCATCACCGATTTCGGCGCCTTTGTCGAGATCCTTCCCAATACAGATGGCCTGGTTCACATTTCTCAACTGGACACTGAAAGGGTGGAAAGGGTGGAAGATGTCGTGCGCATGGGGGATGAAATTACAGTCATGGTAACGGACATCGATCCTGCGGGGAAGGTCCGTCTTTCTCGGCAGGCAGTCCTTGAGGGTTGGTCAGCGGAGGAAGCCTTAATGAGAGATCGCCCGGGTGGCCGCCGGCCAGGGGGTGGGGGCGGCTCGCGCGGCGGCGGCCGAAGAGATGACCGCCGCGGAGGTGGTGGGAGCCGTAACCGTCATTAGGTTGATGTTTGGGGCGAGACTCGCTCAAGTCGGGATATAATAATCAAGAGAAATCCGGTTTATGGTCATATAATTGACATACTGACCGGTATTGGGTATTCTGTCTTCCTGAGAAACCTGGTTTCCTTCTAATTGGTGGTTACGGCTTTTAGGAGTATCCCATGAAATCCGATTTTGTATGGATGGATGGTAAGGTTGTACCCTTTGAAAAAGCAGCTGTGCATGTTCTTACACCCACGCTCCAATATGGCGTGGGTGTCTTTGAGGGGATTCGATGCTATCGGACCCCAGAAGGATCAGCCGTCTTTCGCCTGCGCGAGCACCTGGAACGCTTTCTGGATTCGATCCACATCCTGGGCATCCGAGATTTCCCCTATGGGGTGGAAGATATGCGCAGAGCTATTCACCAGACGATTAAGGCGAATGGGTTCACGGAATGCTATATTCGACCTTTAATGTATTTACAAGGGGAGATGGGGTTGAATATGGATAAATCCACCCCCAGGCTGGCCATCGCCGCCTGGGAGTGGGGGCCTTACCTGGGACAGGAAGCCCGCAAAGCCGGGATTCACATGATGGTCTCCTCCTTTACTCGGCTTCACCCCAACATCAACCTGACCAAGGCGAAGATTACAGGAAATTACGTCAACTCGATGTTGGTCAAGACCCAGGCATTACGGTCTGGTTATGATGAAGCGGTGATCCTCGATCCGGAAGGATTTGTCGCCGAGTGCACTGGCGAGAATCTATTTCTGGTGCGGGAGGGCGTGCTCTATACACCGCCTCGCGCCATTATTCTGGAAGGCATCACCCGCGATTCGGTCATAACCCTGGCGGGCGACATGAGCATCCCGGTCGTCGAAGAGATGATCACTCGCGATCATCTTTATATTGCCGATGAAGTTTTTATTACCGGAACCGCAGCCGAGATAGTTGGTGTGCGGATGGTCGATTTCCGCCAGGTTGGTAAGGGTAGACCAGGACCAATCACCCAGATCCTGTCGCAGGCATACTCAGACAACGTGCACGGCCAGGGAACGCACTCTGGAGAATGGTTGGATTTTGTCCCCTTGGACCAACCCGTCTCGGGCGAAACAGTGTTAATCGATTTCTAATGTAACTTTTTCGTCCCATTCCGCATCTGATCTATATGAAATCGAGCAGATGCTGACTCAAGGGGGCTCGGCAACGATAAGGATAGTGGTATGGTTTTCAATTTAGGAAGTAATCCGTCTGATTTCTCGAGCGGTGATCGCTCTGACCAGGAATCCGTAAAGGTCCTCATCCTGGGTTCCGGACCGGCCGGGTTAAGTGCCGCGCTGTATGCGGCGCGCGCCGATCTCAGCCCGGTTGTTCTGAGCGGCATGGAATTGGGTGGGCAGGTTTCACTGACATTTGCGGTAGAAAATTACCCTGGTTTTCCCGATGGAATCGGCGGCCTGGATCTGGTCGACCTTTTTCGGAAACAAGCTGAACGCTTCGGTGCCCGGATCGAGTATGACTCAGCTGCCGAGACTGACCTCTCACAGCGTCCATTCCGGGTGAAAACGCAAAACGGGAAACTCTATCTGGCGGAAACATTGATCGTCACCACCGGGGCAAGCGCGTTGCACCTGAATGTGCCGGGGGAGAAGGAGTTTACCGGACGGGGAGTCTCTTATTGCGCCACCTGTGATGGTTGGTTCTTCAAGGGAAAAGAGGTGATTGTAGTGGGTGGCGGAGACAGCGCCTTGGAAGAAGGGTTGTTCCTCACCCGCTATGCCGATTCGGTCACTATCGTCCATCGCCGCGATCAGCTGCGCGCCGGGCCCTTGCTGACAAAACGCGCCCTGGAGAATCCTAAGGTGAATCTTATGCTGAATACCGTGGTGACCGAAATCAAGGGGGATGGTACAGTTCAAGCAGTGTGTCTATGGGATAAGCAATCTGGAAAAAAGATCGAACGCGGAGTGGATGGAGTATTTATTTTTATTGGTCACTCCCCCAACACAGACCTTTTCAAAGGTCAGCTCGAGATGGATGAGCGCGGTTATCTGCAAGTCGATCAGCTGATGCACACGAGTGTCCCAGGCGTGTTTGCCGCTGGAGAGGTCGCTGATCCTTTTTTCCGCCAAGTGATCACCTCGGCTGGGATGGGCGCAGCTGCAGCTATTCAGGCTGGTCACTTTTTAGATGAACATTCATCGGGATAATTCTTAAGTTGTCCCCTTGCTGGGTTACCATCCAGGGATATTTTATCTTCTTGCCAGGGAGAGCGATCCATGAAAAACAAAGTGTCCATCATCGGTGCTGGAATGACTGGTGCCACCACGGCGCATTGGCTAGCCGAACTTGAGATCGCCGACCTCGTATTGGTGGATGTCATTGAAGGTATGCCGCAAGGTAAGGCATTGGATTTGCAGGAAGCATTGCCAGTCGTCGGCAAAGATGTCAGAGTTGTGGGCAGCAATGCGTTTCAGGCCACCGCTGGATCGGATATTGTAGTCATCACGGCCGGTTTGCCTCGCAAACCGGGGATGAGCCGCGATGATTTG
>DATDRM010000190.1:0-5717 GCA_035291705.1 Anaerolineales bacterium | reverse complement strand
GCCCGTTCCCGTAATGCCTGCCATTGGCGGAAAAAGATGAATTGACGGTATGCCTGGCGCTCGATCCCATGCGCATACACCTGGCGCGCCTCATCCAGCGCACCGGGTTCGCGCGCTCTTAACGGCGCGGGCCAATTCACCCACGAACCGCCGCCATAGGCCTCCTTGAGCGCCATAAATAACGAAAAATCTGCCAACCAGGAAGCTCCCTCATCCCGGAAGAGGTCAAATTCTGCGCGCAATTTTTGCGAAGCCAGGTGCTCGAAGCGTTCATACGACCGGTCGAGGACTCCTAATTTCCAGGGGATCACCGCTCCGTAATCCACCCGGTAGGAGGGGAATTTCGGAGCGTCGACCAGGTCATTGGAGTGAAGCAGCCCTTCAGACAGGAGAGACTCAGGGCTGATCAGGTACGGATTGCCAGCAAAAGCCGAAAAACACTGGTAGGGGGAATCACCATATCCCGTCGGGCCGAGGGGCAGTACTTGCCACAATGAACATCCAGCTTCAGCCAGGAAATCCACCCAGCGGTAAGCCTGAAGGCCAATATCACCAATCCCATAGACGCCTGGCAGGCTCGTAGGGTGCAGTAAGACGCCTGAAGACCTCTCAAACTTCATATGGCAGCCGTTTTGTCTGGATAAATGCATCCCCCCGGATCACTTCCGAGCTGATATCGGAAGGGATGACATCCGTGGCGATCACCGCTCCTGGCTCGATGATCAATCCTGATCCCAGGTGGCTGTTCTTCCCGATCATCGTAATGCGTAAGTCACCCGCTCGATCGATCCCACCGACGCGGCTCCTTTCTCCAATGCGGACATGTTTATCGACGATCGTCCGTTCCACAACCGCCCCAGACTCGATCGTTGAATCGGTCAGGAGGATCGATTCGCGCACCACCGCCCCAGGCATGACCCGCACCCCAGGGGAGAGTACACTTCTTTCCACCCGCGCCCCGGCGGAAATGATACACCCATCGGTGATCATGCTGTCCAACACTTCAGCTTTGTTGGCGATGCGCGCCGGCGGGCGTTCCTCCGTCCTGGTGTGGATCACCCACGAGCGGTCATTCAAGTCGATCGGCGGTGGATCGTCCAGCAGGTCCATATGAGCCGACCAGTATGATTCCACTGTGCCAACATCCACCCAATATCCCGAATACGGAAAAGCGAACACTCTGGCGTCCCGGGCCACCAAACGCGGCAAGATATCTTTCCCAAAATCGTGTGTGCCGTCCAGGCGAGTATGATCCTCCCATAAGACTCTGTCCAGGAGTTCGATATTGAAGAGGTACACCCCCATGTTGGCCAGATTCGATGGGGGGTCCTCCGGTTTTTCCACAAATGACTTGACCCGAAAACCCTCATCCACGCCGACGATCCCAAAACGCCTGGCCTCTGACATTGAGACTTGAATCGTCCCCATGGTCACATCCGCCCGGTGATCCAGGTGGAAAGCGACCAGGGCATCGTAGTTCATCTCATACACGTGATCCCCGGATAGGATCAACACCAGGTCGGGTTTCGAGCTCTTAATAAAGCGGAAGTTCTGCTGCACCGCGTCGGCTGTCCCCAGGTACCAATCGGATGCGCCGCGCGCTTTATAGGGCGTATAGATGCGCACGCCTCCCGTGAAATCCCGGTTGAGATCCCAGGGTCCGCCAGCGCCGATATGTTCGATCAATGAATGCGGGCGGTATTGAGCCAGGATCATCACGTCGAAGATACCTGAATTGACACAATTGGAAAGCGTAAAATCGATAATGCGATATTTCCCAGCAAAAGGCATGGCAGGCTTCACTCGCTTGGCGGTCAGGGTTCCCAATCGCGAGCCTTCCCCACCAGCCAGAATCACGGCGCGAGTCTTCATAATTATCTCCTATAAGCTGGTCTCACATCATGCACCAGGCAGGATTACGGTCAAAGGAATAATCAGTGAAATCTGTGTAATCCGTGTCCTAATCAAATAAGAGTGCCTGGTTATATTTTACACGAAAATAGTCGAGCTTAAATTGAGTGGTCTTCCTCTTGAGTGTTGTTTCAGTAAAATCGCTCAAGCCGCCGTCCTCGGCGGCGTTCAATTGACGCGCATTGCGTCGAGAACGGCGCTTAGAGCATATTGGGCAAGTGGCTCCAGCTAACAACCCTGTACAGGAAGACCAGGTCAAATTGTACCTAAACGATGAATAAAAGCATTATAATTGCCTTGGCCAATGAAATCGATTCCATCTTAGATCATCACTTTATGCCCATCAAAGCCCTCTGCATCCACGGCCACTTCTACCAGCCTTCCCGGGAAGACCCGCTCACGGGCATTATCCCCACCGAACCCGGAGCCGCCCCTTACAAGAACTGGAACGAACGCATCCACGCCGAATGCTACCGCCCAAACGCCGAGCTCGGCAACTTCGAAAATATCAGCTTTAACGTCGGCCCAACCCTCTTTTCGTGGTTGGCAGATTACGATCCGCCCACCTACCAGCGCATCCTCGCCCAGGACCAGGCCAACGTGACCCGCTTTGGAGTTGGCAACGCTATCGCCCAGGCCTACAATCACACCATCCTACCCCTGGCTCCAGCCTCGGATAAGGTGATCCAGATCGCCTGGGGGATCGCTGACTTCAAGCACCGCTTCAAGCGCCTGCCGCAAGGGATGTGGCTGCCTGAGACAGCGGTCGATTACGAGACTCTGACCACCCTGGCAAATCAAGGGATCGAATTCACGGTGCTCGCCCCCTGGCAAGCCGGGAAGGAACCAATCGATTCCACCGAGCCGTACCGGGTGCCTCTCCCCGGCGGCGGTAGCATCACGGTCTTCTTCTTCCAGCCCGACCTCAGCTCCCGCATCAGCTTCGACCCTACGACTACAGCCGACGCCGATCTCTTCGCCAGCCAGGAACTGGTGCGCTATTTCCACCCTGAGAAGGAAAGACAGGGCGACCCACAAATTCTGCTCCTGGCTTCGGATGGCGAACTCTACGGGCACCACCAACCTTTCCGCGAGCGCTTCCTGGCACATCTACTCGACGGCGCTTCCGTTCAGGCGGGGATCGAGCCAGTTTTTCCAGCCCTCTGGTTGCAGAGTTACCCGCCCCGCCAGGAGATGGGCATCCAAGAACGCACCTCCTGGTCCTGCCACCATGGGGTTACACGTTGGATGGGTGAGTGCGCCTGCGCTCCTCAGGACGCCCGCTGGAAATCCCATTTGCGCCGTGCTCTCGATCGCCTGGCGAGTGAGCTGGATTACTTGTATTTCGACGCAGTTTACCCTTTTATTACCAAGCCCAGGATCCTTCGCCAGCGTTATATCCATGTCATGCTCGGAGAGCTGACGACTGCACAACTGGTGGCCGAGATGACGGATCGAACTTTACCCAGCTACCAGTTGAAGCGACTGTCCCTGCTGCTCGAATCCCAACGCGAGCGCCAGCGCATGTTCACCTCCTGCGGCTGGTATTTCGACGATTTCGACCGCATCGAGCCGCGCAACAACCTGGCCTACGCCGCCCAGGCGGTGCGCCTGGCGCAGCTTGCCACTGGAGAAGACCTCGCCCCCCAGGCAATTTCTGAGTTAAACCTCGTCGTCAGCCCCCGCACCGGCCTGCGGGCAGATGTTGTTTTCAGGATTCACCTGGAACGGTCTTTGAGGTAAGCAGCTCTCCCCCTCTCATCCCTGCAAGGTTACGAAAACGTTAAGTCCCTGGAAAGGGAACTGATCCATAATGAATATTGAAACATATTCAGCGATTTTTCGTTAAATAGATCAACAGTACTTATTTCGGATTGCATTCATGCTTTCATTGGCATAAACTGCCACCAAGGAGCGTAGGCCTGGAGCCCACCAGCTGAGTGACGCTCAGGGAGGGGATCATGTACCGGTCGTTATCATTCAATCAGATGGCTGAGCGAGACGTGCAGGATTTCGAATCAGACCTCAAGCGCTACCAGGCCGCTAACCGCCGCAGCCTGTGGGGAGGCTTATTGCTGCTGGCCGTAGCCCTGATTTCCGCCTGTGCCGTCTGCTCGGCGATCGTCCTGCTGTTTCGATAAAGTCCCAACCCCCACTCTCTTGGTATCCGTTATTGGCTGGGAAGCTGATCAACGCTCATTCCCGCTCCTGAACGTTTAAAGGTTTATAATATCTTCAGAGTACCATCAACTCTGAGAGAGGATTTTCACATGGACACTGAACCAATCACTATCCGGGTAGAGGCCGAAGCCGCTCGCGCCTTCCGGTCCGCTTCTCCTCAAGAGAGACAGAAATTAGAACTATTGCTCAGCCTGCGTCTATTAGAAGCCACCAAGTCCACAAAGTCCTTGAGCAAGGTTATGCGCGAGATCAGCCAGAAGGCGCAAAAGCGAGGATTGACACCCGAAATTCTAAAATCCCTTCTCGATGAAGCGTAACGAGCGTTACGTCTTCGATACGAATGTGATTATCAGCGCCTTGCTCTTCGGGCAATCCAAGCCTGGGCAGGCGTTTTTTGCTGCTCTTGATCGAGGCCAAATCCTGCTCTCGGTGCCAGTCTTCCACGAACTTAGCGCTGTCTTAAGCCGGGAGAAATTCGCTTCCTATCTCCTTCGTGAAGAACGAGAACGCTTCCTGGCTGTCTTCCTTCGAAAAGCAGTTCTCGTTGAAATTCATGAAAGGGTAAAGGTTTGTCGAGATCCGAAGGACGATATGTAACTTGAACTAGCTATCAACGGTAAGGCTACTTGCATCATTAGCGGGGATGAAGATTTGCTAGAATTAAACCCTTTTCGCGGCATGCCGATCCTCACTCCAGATCAATTCTTGGATTCGTTATAACCTCTGAATTCTCAATAAAAAAATCCCTCCCCCCGGGTGGGGAAGGGATTTGGGGAGAGGAGAACCGTTTTAATTATTTGGACAGCTGCCCGCGCAAGGCTCCGCCGGGAAATTCCACGTTGTGCACGTTCACATAATAGAGCTCCGGATGTTGGCGGATGGCCTTGATCAGGTCCGCGTCAACGCCGCTGACGCACCCACTGGAAGACCCGGAAGTGGGCGGCGCCAGAGTCACCACAACCGGTCCGGGAACTCCGGCCGGAGCGACATGGATGTGCGCCGCAGTGGCAGGGGTGATGCCAGTGACTGCCAGTGAAAAACACACCCGGCCTTGACCCTGGTTAAGGGTGATCTGCGCCCATCCACTGCCGTCCGCATCGCCCGGACCTGGGGCTTCAGCTGCTCCGCTCAGGGCCGTCTCGAATGGCCGGCCGCCATCTCCGGCTAACGCTGGGCGAACTGCCAGCCCCAGCACAGCGGCAAGCAATAGCAGGGGGAGTAGATATCTCGCCAATTTCTTGCTCGTGGATTTTACCTTCATCGCTCAACCTCCTCTGGTGAATTGATCCCATTTCAGGGATTGGGTTTGATAATAAAAGTTACGAGCAAAGATTGAAATCGGATTGGTTTTGTCAAGAATTCGCCTTATTCTTCGTGGAACACTTTTTCCCCCGCTCGAATCGGCACCTTCAGCCGGTTCTCCCACGGCGTGAGCGGGCAGGAATACTGGTCGTTGTAGGCGCAGTACGGGTTATACGCGTAGTTGAAGTCGACCAGCAACTTGCCTTTGCCGGCTGGTTCGGGTTCCAGGTAGCGGCCCGCGCCATACGTCTCGCTCCCCGCCAGCGCGTCGGCAAAGGGTAAGAAATAGCCGTGCGGGTCGCGGTAAACCGTCAATTCCACCG
>DATDRM010000189.1:0-7417 GCA_035291705.1 Anaerolineales bacterium | reverse complement strand
TTTCCAGCGCCACATTCAGTTCAATTTTCTTAATGTCGGGAAACGCAGCCAGAGCAGGGCAGCAAAGGCAAGCATGATCAGGGAATTAAATTGAACTGTTAGCGGCGGGCCGATGCGGGTGGCGAAGGCGCCGTTGATCAGGGCGCCGATCGGCATGAAGCCGAAAAAAGTAAGGGTATAGACGCCCATGACACGGCCGCGCAGTTCGTCCGGGGTATTCGTTTGCACCAGGGTATTGCTCATATTAGCCATGACCATGAATCCCCAGCCAGTGGCCATCAAGGCGAGCATCGAAAAGGGCAGCCAGCGAGCTACAGAAAAGACCAGCAAAAAAGCTGGCATAACAAAGCTGCCCATTGTAAGCAGCCTGCCCTTGAAATTAATCCGGCCGAGGGAAGCGATCATCAAGGCGCCTGAGAGCGCTCCAAATCCACGCGCTGAGTGAAGATAGCCATTGGTGGCGGCGTCACCGCCCAGGACTTTGACAGACCAGGCGGGCATCAGGGTGACGAAGCCCAACCCGACCAGGCTGACCATCCCGAGATTCAGGATTATGAATCGGATCACCGGTTGGTGGGCGACATAACGTAAACCTTCATTGAGGTCAACGAGCACTGAATTTAACATGGTAGGAGCCTGGAACGGTTTGAGGTGCATGAAGGATAGGGCGATGATGACAGCGATAAAAGAAAGAGCATTGATCGTAAAGCACCATTGCGGGCCAAAGGCAGCGTAAGTGAGCCCAGCCAGGGCTGGGCCGAGCACTGTGGCAGCATTGAACATGGTGGAGTTAAGAGCGATAGCGTTGGTTAAATCTTCCCGCTCGACTAGCTCGGTTACGAAAGCCTGGCGAGCGGGGGCATCAAAGGCATTAGCGGTACCCAAGCCAAGGGCCAGGATGATAATGTGCCATGCCTGGACGCGGCCAGAAAAGGTTAACGCAGCCAAAATGAAAGCCAGTATCATCATCGCCGTTTGGGTGAGCAACAACATCCTGCGGCGCGGCATACGGTCAGCGATGACTCCCCCGTAGAGCATGAACAGCCAGGAGGGTAGGCCGGAAGCGAATCCAACATATCCGAGGTAGGCGGGCGATTTTGTTAATTCATATACCAGATAACCCTGGGCTGTGGACTGCATCCAGGTGCCGAATAATGAGACCAACTGTCCGCTAAACCACAGGCGGTAATTGCGATGTTGCAGCGCAGCAAAGGTGCGGTAAAGGAAAGCGCTCAAAGAAGAAGGAGGGCGTAAGACTGTATACAGAGGATGAATGGAGCGGATTATTGACTTGACCCCATCCTATCGTTCAATTAAATCGGTTCGACGATGACAGCTGTGCCGTAGCAGAGGACTTCGGTGACGCCGTCCATAACCTCGGTGGCGTCGTAACGGATGCCTATCACGGCATTGGCGCCGATCTCCTGAGCGTGGCGCAGCATCAGCTCAAAGCCCTCGGCGCGGGTCTTTTCACACAGTTCGGTGAAGAGGGTGATGTTGCCTCCGACAATGGTTTGCAGGGAGGCGCCCAGTGTGCCGAAGATTGAGCGCGACCGAACTGTGATGCCGCGCACGACGCCAAGCGTCTTATTGACGCGATAGCCATCCAAGACAAATGAGGTGGTAGTCAGCGCGGGGTTGATCATGGGGAACTTGAGCTTTCAGGGATCGGGTAGAAATTGACAGAATTGAGCAAAGCTTCGAACAGATGCTTGCCTTCGGTTTCCCAAATTTGTCCGTCCGGATTCCCGGTTGTCAGGGCTATAGCAAAAAAGAGTTGGGATTCGCTGGGGGCAACCACTACGACCTGCCCGTCGACCGGCTCATCAGCGAGATTCCCATGGATGTTTACTGCAATGCCCGGACTCCCATCGACGGTGATTGGGAATTGATTTTCAGCAATAAACTCTTTAAAATTCTCCCCGACTTGAGACAAAAAGCGTGTAAACACCTGAACCAACTGTCCATAACTGCGGCCTTCGACACCAGTCAGGGAAAAGACAATATCTTCGTTCTGATTGAACAATGTGACTTGCCCGGCAGTAGAACGACTGTCAAAACCTGCCAAAGGCTGGAAAGAGAAGCCGCCCTCGTCAACAGATTGAATATCGGGGAGCAATATCGAAGTGGGTGTAACGGACACCAGAGTAAAGGATGAAGTTGGGTGGGGAGTTTTCGTCGGGTTCAGCGTTGCCTGGCGCACTGGCGTGGGGGTATTCGAGGAAAGTAACGTGGCAGTTACCGTTGCTTCGGTTGTTGCACTAATTTGCGTTGGTTCGCTTACCGGTGTGGGTGTCATGACAAGCAATGTCGCTCCGATGCAGCCTGACAGGAGCCAGCTGAGGAGGGCAAGCAAATATAAACAGTAAAAGGAAGCGCGACCTGTTCTTACCATATCCAATCCCATGCGGTTCAGGGGTAAAGGCAAGGATACCTTAGAACGAATGGAATTGCAAGCAGATAATAAATCAACTAGAGTCGCCCATCCGGCCAGCACTCGGGCGATTATCGGGGTGAGCTTATCGTCTGGAACCTTGGGGAGGTTTGAATCGGTGACAAACCTCCCCAAGGGTGATTGAAAACTTACCTCATGAATTTTGAGACGAAGGGAGAGGTCTCGCCTCGACGCAGGAAATGCCCGGAGGGACCTTCGCCCAGGAATTCAGAGAACCAGGATTCATGCTCTACTTCCTCGTGGAGGATCGCCAGAGCTAAGTCGTAGGTGCGATGATCCTTGCCGGCGGTCAGGTTACAAATATTGGAATATCCCTTAACCGCACATCGTTCTGCATTCACCAGGACGGTCAACATTGCCTGGATATCCGTCGGGTCACTTGGCAGGCGGGCAGGTGGACAGGCGGAGACATCGTGAAAGACCTTCATATCTTCAGGTAATTTGCCACCCAGTTCATAGATCCGGGGAACCAACGCCTCAAAGTGATTGCGATCCTCGATGCGGGCTGTTTCTGCAATCTCTTTGATCCCCTCTCCTTCCAATCCGATCAGGTTGACCCGCAGGATTGTGTAATAATAAAAAGTGGTGAGTTCGGCAGAGGCATTCTTGATCAACAATTCCACCAGTTGGTCAACATCGACTCCTGCTTTCTCAACCATCTCTCGTGCTACCCTGGCCATGATATTTCTCCTTGTTTAGTCAAATAGGGTAATAGTTTTGTAGTTATGTAGTTGCTTCTTGCGGTCGGTTTGCGTCGCCTCTGTGATACGACCAGCTGTCATAGATTCTTAAACGGCAATCTTCATGGAGATAACGCTTGGTTGTCTCGATTTCTATCTTATAACACCGTCTTTCGCTCAGAATGCTGTGATTTCGCCGACTTCCTGGACATCCACTGGGACATCTTCGATCCAGACCGGGATCTGATCTTCTGGGGCTAGAAGTGAAGGTGGCAGTTTTTGGGTGACCATGACCACCAGGGCTAGCGTGCCTGTCGGCTGCCCGCCGGTCTGGCGGTAGCCGACGCCGACGCCAACTACGTTCGGCTTGGCGAGCAGCTCATGTTCATGGGCACGCTTGACTGCCAATACGCGTTCGGTGGCAGCCTGTAAATCTGAATATTGGCTTTCCATACTCATAGGGTCACCTGCAAACAATCTAAGACTGCCTGGATAGGGCTAAAGATAGTAGTCTGGTTGGAACCTGCGAAAAGCAGTCCGACGGCTTTGAGGGCATCGCCGGCGACGACCAGGGAGCCTGAATCCCCTCCCTGGGACATGGGGCCAGCGACCAGCTGGTTTTCGAAACGGGCGACGCGGCCACTGCCATAACTGACATCTACGGTGGCGTTGATCAAGGTAATTTGTCCGGTGGTGAAGCCAGTGGTACGGCCGGATTTGCGCACCGCCATGCCTAAGGTCGCTGCGACAGTGCCTTGCACGACACCAATCTCCAGGATCTCATCCTTGACATCGCCGTCATTGACCGGTTTGGCGATGGCCGCGTCCACCAGGTTGGTGGCCTGGGGATTTTCTTGGAATGTGTCCAGGCGATGTTTGGAACCTAGCAGCATGGCGATAGCATTTCCAAGAGCTGCGAAGCTCTTTGCCAGGTTGCAGATCCCGGGTTGGGTGGTAAATTCAATCGGGCAGAACCGTTCCAGGTGGGCGATGACGTCATTGGGTTGGGAACCGCCATCGTATGGCCCAGGCTGGAGGATGGGGTCACCGGGTGCGGCGTCATTGCTGTTAGCGAGTACATGGTTGTTGGAAAGGATCAAACGGGTCCCGCTAGCGCGATCGCGCACGACAACTCCCAGGGTGCCGGCAGTGATCTTGTAGTGGCCGATGCTCACGCCGCCAGGAGCCGGTCGCCAGCGACCGGTGCGAGCTTGCAGGGCGCGGATCTCGCCCACTTCGATCACGTCGATTTTGACGCCATCCACCTGCTGGGGAAGCAGGGATTCTGGAGATAGTGCGGCGACTGGTAATTTACGGCGTACCAGGACTATGATCCCCAATTGATCGGTTGGGGTCTGGGCGACTGTCCTGTATCCGACACCGACGCCAACCACATTCGGCATGGCTAGAAGAGTACTTTTTGTGTCTTCTTTGACTTGGGCTACAGCTTGTTGTTCGGGGAACATGGTTTCCTCCTGATCAGGTATAGGGTTCTTCCCGATGGATCAGCACGATATCAACTTATGGGAAGATTGTTTTTCGACAGCAGGCCGGTGAAACCTCCCCCTCGCCTAAGCGGCGACCGGCATCAGGATCTATCGCTATCTCTGGAGAGTTATTGTATCACTTCTCTCCGAGTTAAGGAAATTCTGGTGAGGAAAAAATTATCTCTCGCCCGCATCGGATGACCCTCTGGTGCTACCCGATGAGCCACCGAAAAAATAGGGGCTGTCTAGAAAGAACTGCTAAACAGCCCCCTGTTTCAGTTACATGTCGGGCATTCCCGGGTCCATGATCATGTAGTTGCGCATCATGGTCATGTCTTCGTGCTCGAGGATGTGGCAGTGATACATGTACATGCCCATGTGCGGTCCAAAGGTCATAGCGATCTTGACCCGTTCGCCGGGCCAGACCAGGACAGTATCTTTCCAACCGCTGTCGACCAGGCCCTGGTTGATGGTCGCGTAGCTACTTGAGGAGGCCGGAACAGTTCGCTGTACGACCTGGAACATGACATTGTGCATGTGCATCGGGTGTGGGATAGGCGAGTTGTTGATCCATTCCCAGGCCATGGTCTCATCGCAGAAAACCATTTCGTCCTGTGCGCATTCCATCATCTCGAAGACGCGGCCGTTTATCGTCCAGGTCATCTGCTGACCCATTTCTAGAGTAAACGGGCGCGGTGAATCGTAATTCGGGACGTTGCTGGCGTCGTAACGCACAGTAAGGGCGGGGAGCGATCCCAAGACCGGTTTGAAGGAAGCGTTCCTGGACACATTCACTGTCAGGATATTGAAAGCGGCGCCGTGCGCCAGGCCCGAGCCCATGCCACCACCCCCGCCTCCACTACCACCGCCCCCTCCTCCGCCCATACCGCCACCTCCACAGCCGAAACCGCCTCCTCCCATGCCCCCGGGATCAAAGGAAAGGCTGCGCAGGATCACCTGCTTACGCGCCAGCTGGGTAAAGTCCGCCCATACGTCGACCCGCTCGCCGGGCATCAGCATCACGTAGCTCTTCGAAACAGCCTCCGGCAGCAAGCCTCCGTCCGTACCGATTACTTTCATCGGCATATTGTTGCTCCAGGCCAGCTTGTAGGTGCGGGCGTTTGAGCCGTTGAGAAAGCGCAGGCGGTAAGCCCTCGGCTCCAGCGAGAAAACGGCGTTCGGCTTGCCGTTCACCAGGATGCGGTTGCCCAAAAGGCCCCACATCTGGTTCGGCTGGTACATGAACTGGTTGTTGCTGTCGAAGATACGATCCTGGATGATCACCGGCAGGTCGTTGGCTCCGCTGCTCGCGCCGGGCACCGCCAGCTCCTCCTCCGGGTCCCAGACATTGAAAAGGCCGGCCAGGCCCATGTAGACCTGCTCGGCGGTGCGCGTGTGCGGGTGAGGATGAAACCAGTACGGACCGGCGCGGTCGATCACTTCGAAGTCGTAGGTCTTGATTTCGCCCGGCCCGATGGCCTGCATGGGATGCCCGTCGCATGGTTCAGGAACGCGCAGCCCGTGCGGATGGATGACGCTGTCCCCTGCCAGGTTGTTGTGGAAGAAGATGCGCACCTTCGTGCCGCTCTTCACCCGCAGGATTGGCCCGAGATAGTTGCCAGGCAGGTTCTGCACGGTCACACCAGACCCGCTCAACAGTTGACCTTCGTAGCTCCAGACGCGCGTCTGCGCGCCGGGCAGGATCTGCACCCACTTCTCGGCGGCGGTAACGGCGACCTCCGCATCCGGCATGAATTCTTCGCCCATCTGCGCCTGCGCAGAGAGCAGTTTCCCATACTTTAGATAGCGGTTCCCCAGCAGGTGGGCTGCGCCGACACCGCCCACCCGCAGGAAGTCCCGTCGATTGAACTTTTGTGAAATCATTTCTTCCTCCATTTTTCTCCCACTGCGCTCATTCAAGATGAGTGCGTCAAGATGTTGTTCAAATACAGCCTTTTCTTGCCAGTCCTGCTTGCGGTTGACATACCAGCTAACGCAGGATGAGAGGGATATATAAAGGGAGATACGTTTGTTGTTGTTGCATCCGCCATAGCTCACCGCCATCCATCACATTCGAAGTACCCACGTAGAGTTGACTCAGGTAATCCGTTGTGGCATTATTCCAATTCGAACCGGAATTGTGGCTGTCGCCGAAGCCATCCTGATTGATCTGCTCCCAGATCACGCCATCCGCTGATCGCCAGAGCTCCATCCCAGTTTGCGCGTTTTTCACGCTGACATAGAGTTGGTTCTGGAAGACGAACACCATCTCGACCTTCTGGTTGTTCGGGTCGCCGAACCCAGGGCTGATCGCCTGTTCCCAGCTCGCGCCATCGTTGGTGCGCCAGAGCTGTGCACCTTCCAAGGTATTTCCGGTGCCGACATACAAATAACCCGCAAACTCAGCCATGCCGCCGGTTGAGGTGGTATAGCTATTTCCGAAGCCATTGTTCACCACGGTCGTCCAGTCGCTGCCATAGCTGCGCCAGATTTGCGCGAACCCTGCGGACTCGAGTGCGGCATACAACGCGCCATTGAACACGGCAAACCCGGTGATGCGGGTGGCAGCCATCCCCGGCACTCCTGGAGCGACCTTCGTCCAGGTATTGCTGTCCCCGGAGAAACTGCGCCAGATCTGCGCTCCGCTGATCAGGTTCGTGGCTCCTGCGTAGATAAAGCCGCCGTATACGGCGAAGGCCGTGATATCCACGGTGTCGGGATTGCTAAAACCGGTTATGGTCATCGGCGCCCAGGTCACTCCATCCAAAGCACGCCAGATCTGGCCTGGACCATCG
>DATDRM010000188.1:0-2579 GCA_035291705.1 Anaerolineales bacterium | reverse complement strand
CCAATATTTTAAGGATTTCCTTCATTCTGAATATACCCAGACGTGCAGCGACTGCGGGCCATGAACGCCGAGCGTCACGGTGAGTTCAATATCCGCTGTGCGGCTTGGGCCGGTGATCAAGATCAGATACCCCTGATCTTTGGCTTCTGAAAAGACAGCGTGCAGATCGGCCCGTAAAGCGGCCGGGCGCAGGATAGCCAAGTGGACGCGCGGCAAGAGCGACACGGCGCGCGGCTTCTCCCGCGAAGAGAGCAGGCCGAGCGTGCCAGTCTCTGGCAAAGCAAAATCGACCTCTGTCACCCCCAGGTCACACGCTGCCAGGGTATATTTGTCAGCGTGGGGTGAGATGATCTCTACCCCCAGTTCCCGCAGGCGTCCCTCCAGGCCCAAGTCAACCAACCCGGCGGTCTGCCATAGGGTCGCCTTCTTCACCTCTCGAGACTGGAGCAATCCTTTCAAAGCCTGGTTGAGATCGTCCTCTGATACGCGTTGCGCTGATCCGGACAGGGCGTTGATCTCTGTAATCAATAAGTCGATCTCCGCTTCGATCGAACCCGCCTGACGGGGCGCAAGCACTGCCGGACGCGCTTCAACCGCCGCACCCGCCGTCCTGCCTAATGCTCGCCGTACAGCCTCAATCACTGGATTTCCTGCCTCTTCAGCCATAGCTACCTCAACCAATCCTTAATCTTGGATATTTGTATACATGGATACAACGATACAAGTATACAGGTCCACATATCTCCTGGTCCCCTCTTCCCCTTTCCCTGATCACCTGATTGCCTGACTATAAGACTACCTGACCATCCAACTATCTGACTGTTTTAGATCTACTCCCCCACCACTGTCGGAAGCTCCCAGCGAAGGCTGGCAAAGGCCGCACCTTCGTCCAGCGATTGATCGGCGGAGGCAGCGCAGGTAGCCAGCCATCCCGTTTAAGCGGAACCTGCAAAAGGGGAAGAAGGCGCGTTCCAAGGCGGTAGAGCCAGGGCGTTGCCAGGGCCAGCCTGCCCAACCGGGCGCTAGTGCGCAGGATCGCCGGGGCGGCTGGCGGCTCAAATTGATCACCCTCCGCCACCCGGCGGCGCAGGTGCAGCAGGATGTCGGGGATAGGAATTTTAACCGGGCAGACATCGGCGCAGGCGCCGCACAAGGATGAGGCAAAAGGCAATTCGCGTGCCGCCTCAACACCCAGGATTTGTGGAGAAAAGATGGCCCCAATCGGGCCGGAGATGAACCAACCGTAAGCGTACCCCCCAACGCTCTTATAGACCGGGCACACGTTGAGGCAGCAGCCGCAGCGAATGCACTTCAAGGTTTCCCGCCCAACTGGATCCTGCAACACGCGACTGCGACCGTTGTCCAGCATCACCAGGTGGAACTCCTGCGGGCCGTTTTCGCCCTCCTCCCGCCGCGGGCCAGTGATGAACGAGGTGTAGGCTGACAATTTCTGACCGGTGGCGCTGCGCGCCAGAAGATTGAGCAGCACCGTCAGCGAATCCCAATCCGGCACGACCTTGTCGATGCCCACCACGGCGACATGCAGGTCTGGCAGCGTAGTACACATCCGCCCGTTGCCCTCATTTGAAACGATCACCAGGGTGCCAGTCTCAGCGACCAGGAAGTTGGCGCCAGATACGCCCATCTCTGCTGCCAGGAATCGTTCGCGCAAGGTGTCACGGGCGATCGCCGCCAATCGCAGCGGGTCGGCGGGCGCTTCCACACCCAATTTCTCGTGGAAAAGTGCGGCAACTTCTTCTTTTTTCAGGTGGACAGCTGGCACGATGATATGGGAAGGCCCGCTTCCAGCCAGCTGGATGATGAATTCACCCAGATCGGTCTCGTAGGCCTGGATACCGGCGGTCTCGAGGGCGTGGTTAAGGCCGATCTCTTCTGTCGCCATGGACTTTACTTTTACCGCAGTCCTGACGTTATGCCGCTTGGCAATGTCGATCACGATGGCGCGCGCCTCGGCCGCCTCGCGTGCCCAATGCACGTGTCCACCCGCCTTAGTCACCTGGCGCTCCACTTGTTCAAGGTAGCTATCCAGGTGCAGCAGGGTGTGCAAGCGGATTTCGTGTGCCGCCTGGCGCAGCTGCTCCCAATCGGGCTTTTCGGCGACGCGCGCAGCCCGCGTGCTCAGAAAGCGATCGGTGGCCTGCTGCACGGCGGCGGGGATGTTGCCAGGGATATGGGTGGTATAGTCGCCAAAGCCGATATAGGTGGGTGTCTCGGGGATATGAGCTGCCTGGCTCACGGGGCACCTCCCTACGCTGCCAGCACTTCGATGAGATGGAGGGCGCGCACCTGGGATCCGGCCTTGCGCAACCCGCCGGCAATGTTCATCAGGCAGCCTGCATCACAGGCGACAACGGCACCGGCCCCGCTGGCTATAATATTCCTTACTTTGGCCTCCATCATCGCCCGGCTCACTTCCGGGTATATCACGCTAAACACCCCCCCAAAGCCACAGCAGGTTTCCTCATCGGCGAGCGGCACCAGCTCCAGGTCGTGCACCGCGCTTAAGAGTTGCTTGGCTTCCTCCCGTAATCCCAGACCGCGCAGCAAGTGACAGGAGG
>DATDRM010000187.1:0-9902 GCA_035291705.1 Anaerolineales bacterium | reverse complement strand
AAGCGCTCTCTGAGCTAGGGCGAACTGCTCTCGGGGGTCAACAGCCGGGTCCGGAGTCAACGCCGCCAGGGCGGTACGGGTGGCGGCGGCCTGACCGATGAGCAAGCGAGCCAGCTGCTTGTCCTCCAGCGCGGCCGCCGCCTGCTCGACCTGCTGCAACCGCTCTTCAATCCTGCCCCGGTTCTGCCGGCGATATCCGAGTACCAATGCGTTCCCCTGAAAGAGACAGAGCGCCGGGCGCACCCGCATTACCTCTTCCGGGAAAGCCGCACACCACTCGTAAACGGTCGAGAATTCGCTGTGCAACATCATCGAGACGCCGTGCAGCTCGACCAAAGACGCCGCATAGTCCCAATCGCGGGTCTTAAGCGCATGCTGGACCGCCTCGCGCAAGGAACCGTGGGCCGCGTGCCACTCGCTGGCTGCGCGGTGCAGCGCGACCACGCGCTCTGGCTGGGTCTTGTTCAGCCGGACTTGCAGAAAGTCGCGAAAGAGATGGTGATAGCGATACCAATAGCCCTGCTCGTCGAGGGCGACCACAAACAGGTTCACTTGTTCCAATTGTTTGAGAATTTCCTCACCGCCCGAGATTTCACCCAGAATGGCGTCGCACAAGGAACCACATAAGCGCTCCAGGATGGAGGTGGACAGGAGAAACGACTGCACTTGCTCCGATTGGCGGTTGAACACTTCTTCAAGCAGGTATTCGACGAGATAGCGATGGCTGCCGGTGAAGGAAGTAACAAAGTTCTCCTTGTCCGGACGACCCGACAGGGAGAGCGCGGCAAGCTGCAACCCGGCGATCCACCCCTCAGTGCGCGCTTCGAGTGTATTGACCACTTCTGGCGATAGATCCAGCCGCATCACCTCGTTCAGGAATCGCGCCGTTTCATCCGCCGAGAAGCGCAGATCGGCGGCGCGCATCTCGAGCAGTTTTCCTCGCGCCCGTAGGCGAGCCAAAGGCAGTGGGGGGTCCGAGCGGCTGCCAATGGCGATGTGCATCTTCTCCGGAAGGTGCTCCAGGAGAAAGGATATCGCACTGTGAATGGCCGGGGCGCCGATCAGGTAATAGTCGTCAAGGATCATCACACAGTCACGGTCGCTGGAAACGATTGCGTTGATGATAGCAGGCAGGATCTTCTGCAAATCCAGTTCAGGGGAGGAGCGCAGGAGCTGAGTGATGCGCGCCAGCTCGGACGTCGGACCGAGAGCTTGTGCCAGGCTGGCTACAAGATAGGCACCAAAGGGAATCGGATCATCATCGCTCGGATCAAGTGCATACCAGGCGACAGCGACTCCATTTTGCAGGAGGGACTGGCTCCACTCTGCCAAAAGCGTGGTTTTACCATATCCGGCAGGTGCACATATCAGTACAAGGCCTGTACCGGCCTCGGGAGTGAGCCGCTCAACGAGATGGGTGCGCGGGACAATATGCGGCCGCGCTGTGGGCACATGGTATTTGGTGAGGATAAGGGGTGAAGCCAGGGCATCCATGATCAACACTGATTCTACTCCAAGCCCGATGAACCTGGCAGTTCCAACGAGGTAAAGCAGTTGTAATTAATCTAACCCAGGATCTAACCTTTTATAGATGACGAGAATGGAGGTTTAACGCTATGATGCAATCAGATTGGAAAATTGGCATATTGCAAAGAAAGGATGACGAAAATGGATGGAAAAGTTCTGGTAGCTTATGCTTCGAAGTATGGCTCAACGCAAGAAGTTGCCGAGGCTATCGCCGAGACGCTCCGTGAAAGTGGGTTTGAGGTCGATCTTCAGCCCATGCGGAAAGTTCGAACACTTGCAGGATACGGGACGGTCGTACTGGGGGCGCCGCTTTACATCGGGCTCTGGCACAAGGACATGCAGCGTTTTCTATCCCTACACCAGGAAGCCCTCACACAGCGTCTGCCCGAAGGTATTCGGGTGGCAATTTACACGCTTGGTCCACTTAGTATAGATAAAAAGGAGTGGCAGGATGTACGGGCACAGCTTGATAAAGAGCTGGAAAAGTATCCCTGGCTTAAACCTGTTATGCTCGAACTGTTTGGCGGCAAGTTCGACCCGGCGAAGTTACGCTTCCCCGACAGCTTAATTACTGGTTTGCCGGCCAGTCCCCTTCACGAGATGCCGGCCAGCGACGTGCGCGATTGGACTGCGATCCGCGCCTGGGCAGGCAGCCTGGCGGCAAAGCTTCAGCCTGGTTTATCACAATAAGGAGGAGTAGAAATGAGAAACGCAACGAAAGTGTTCGCTTCAACATTCGGCGCAATTATGGCGCTGGCCGGCATCGAGCATGGGATTGGTGAAGTACTACAGGGCAACGTAGCTCCCAGCGGAACGATGTTCATGTCCTGGCCTGAATCGGAATTCTTTCGCAGCCTGGGAGGAGAGCCGGCGATGACGATTGTTCCCAACCTTCTCGTAACCGGAATCCTTGCCATCCTCATTTCTCTGATCTTGCTCGTGTGGGTAACTCTCTTTGTTCAGAGGAAGAATGGCGGCTTGATCATGATTCTATTGTCCATCGCTATGCTCCTGGTGGGTGGTGGGATCTTCCCTCCCCTCCTTGGAATCATCATTGGCGCAGTCGGAACCAGGATTAATGCGCCATTGACCTGGTGGCGCGCCCATCTCTCTGTTGGTTTCGGGAATTTCCTCAAGAAGCTGTGGCCTTGGTCCTATACCGCCTGTATTATCGCCTGGCTATCTGCGTTACTCGGTCCAGGTCTCCTCGGGTACTTCTTTGGCGTGAACAACCCGGCCCTTATTCTGTTGATTTTATTCCTCGCTCTTGGATTTCTTCTGTTGACGGTCTTCACTGGATTTGCTTACGACGTCCGTGGTCAGGCCGGTTCATCATCAGGCACATCCGATTCACAGGTGACATGAATAAAAGGATGGAGCTTACCGAAAGGATCGCCATTTACTCTGGACATAGAAGTCTACGTGATGTAACTGTTCAATAAGAAATCACCAGTAGCTCGGCCAAGCGGCAGAACTGTAACATTAAGGGTCTTCGATACGCACCCTGGAGAAATCCTCAGGGTGCGTATCGAGTAGAATAAAACTGTTATCCGATTTTGACCATTTGCTCCTTTACTAACCAGGTTAAAATATCTGCCCAGCCTTTCTCTGAAATGGAAACCCAGTATCCTGTCAGGCAATCACCAGCGGTTATCAACTCACCGGTCATCTCCTTCATCAACCCTGTCTCCCAGAGGGCTTCTGCCCAATTGTTTTTGATTGGGATTTGTAAAGCTTTTGAGAGCCGTGGAGAGAGCAATCTAATTGCCTGATTTTCTGGTGTTGATCCATCCGTCAGTTCACCTTCGAACACCAGCAGATAAACCACTTCCTCCCCCGCCTGCCACTTGCCTGGCAACGCAGAGTCGGCTATAAGGGCTGTGTGATACGCGCCATAGTCTGGCAGTGCTGCCAGGTCTGGCAGGGTGGGCAAAAACGGCCGGATCCCAGGTTGCAATAACCGAACATATGTGCTAGATTCGAGGAAGAAGCGGAGGCACGAGATGGAAGCGGAAAACAAGCTCCCGATGATGCTAGCCTTCATGTTCGGAGAGGCGGCGAGGATCGCCCAGCGGGGATGTAGATGGAAATGGGAACGCGAAATGGGAATAAATTTGGCGTCATGCTGATATAATCTGAAGTAGTCATTTTCTGGGGGGTATCTATATTTTCTGGAGGGATATGTATGGATTTCTTGGAACGCTTCGCCTCATCTCTGTCTGTATCCGACACTGCGGTGCTTGCAGCGCGGAACTATATCGAATGGCAGATACAACGCCACACCGCGGATTTCTTCCCCAGTGCTGATGACGATGTGGACCTGCGGACTTACCTATTTCACCTGTACACTAAAGGGGCGGACCGGGCCGCGCTCGAAGAACAAGTTTCTGCCCTCAAGCGGTATTACCAATGGGCGCAAACCAAAGGGGTCATTACTCACAACCCCTTTGATGAATACAATTTCGGTGATCCCTTCCTCACAAGCGTACAGATTGACCCGCGGCCGCAGACATTGCCTAAAGACCTGAATGAACGCGAGGTGGAGAGGTTGCGCGCTCTCAGTCAAATCGCAGAACAGCTCAACGGCTCCGTGGATATCCAGAGCGCTCTCGACAACACACTGAGAACATTGCTCAAAGTAATGAATTTGCAGACTGGGTGGGTGTCGATGCTCGCTGAATCACACCTTAGTGTTTACCCCGCAGGGGATCCACCGCCGCACGGTTTCGTGCTGGCTACTGCCTGCGGGTTACCCCCTGGTCTCGAAGGCGACGATCGCCGCTTTCTCCGCCAGCCGCCTGCTTGCCACTGCCAGCATCTGCTCATCGAAGGACGCCTCACACGTGCCGTCAATATCGTCGAATGTACACGCTTGCGAGATTCCACGCACGCCGCGGGTAATAACCAAGGTTTGCTTTTTCACGCCAGCGTGCCCCTGATCTCACAAGGTAAGCCGCTTGGTCTGATCAATGTCGCTACCCCGGAATGGAGGTTCCTGACCCACGCGGATTTGCACTTTCTCTCTGCGGTCAGCGCGCAGCTCGTCGTTGCGCTCGAGCGCGCTCATTTCTACGAGGTTGCAGAGGCGCGGCGTACCCGTCTCGAAAACGAATTACAGGTCGCTCGCGAAATACAAGCGGGTCTCATGGCGCGTGAAATGCCTGACATTCCCGGCTTTGGTCTTGCGGGCGCCTGGCGTCCGGCGCGCGCGGTTGCCGGAGATTTTTACGACATCTTTCCCCTGGATGAGGGCCGCTGGGGGATGGTGATTGGCGATGTTGCGGATAAGGGCACAGCTGCCGCGCTCTATATGGCGGTGATACACAGTCTCATTCTCTCCGGAGCGTTGCGACATGGCAGTCCCGCGGCAGTGTTGATGGAGGTCAACCAGACGATCCTCAGGCAGTTTACCTCGGGTATGTTTGTCACGGTTTTTCTAGCAGTGCTTGATCCAAAGCAGCAAACGCTCCAATATGCAAATGCCGGGCACAACCCACCGATAGTGCGGCGCGCATCCGGGACAATAGAGTCATTGACCCGAACGGGCTGCGTGGTTGGAGTGTTGGAGGAAGTGCAATTGAGCGAGACGACAATTACGCTCGGGTCTGGCGACGCAGTTGTGTTATACACCGACGGTGTGACTGAAGCATTGAATTCGCGCGACGAAGATTACGGGATCAATCGTCTGACTACTGCTATTGCCGCCGCGCCCCGCAAGGCTGGTGAACTCCTGGCGCACGTTGAGGCCGATCTAAACGCCTTTACCGAGGGAACGCCACAGCAGGACGATGTCACCTTTTTGGTCCTGACCAGGGATTGAATCGTAGTGGTAAGGCAGCCGACCAAGTGACAGGAATACCAATACGGGAGGAGGCAGCTATAAAATCAAAGTTGTAGGGCACCTGGGCATGCACTGGTCGGAATTGCTGGACGGCCTGGCGATTGACGATAGGGAAATCACACAGTCTGGCGGCGGGACCGCCAGGTGAAAAATAACAAGACCCCAAGGCTCACCAGTGAAAGGGCTGCCCCTGCCAGGAGGAGCCCCAGGTAAGCCGGATCAGGGTGATTGGTCACCATCCAGGCCCGCGGGTCAAATATAATTTCCTTAAAGGTAGGGGCGGCTGCAGCCACCTGCCAGATGCGGTAATTTTGCCCCAAATCGTTCAGGCTAATGATGATTACTGTGCTGAGGATAAGGTACACCAGGGCGGCGCTACGGTGCGGCTGGTCGAGCCAACCCTGGAAGTGGATAACGGCGAAAATTATTATAAATACAAAAGGCAGGCTGATGATTCGGGTTGTGACGCTCTCCCCTTCCAGCAGGGGGACCTGTGCCAGGCGGATGATGCTGAAGATCTGGCCTATTGACATCACCACCAGGCCCAAGACTGGTAGGGCCAGGTTCAGATAGCCAGAATGATCAGCGTGAGCCCTCAGCCAGCGCCAGACGCCAAAATAGAGCAGGAAGACCGCCCCTGCCAGCCCAACATACAGGTTGACTTCCCAATAACCGAGACGGGCAGGCATCAAGAGTAAGGGGGTTTTGGTGCCGGGGGGATAAATGGTGACCAGAGACTGCCAAAGGTCAACCAGCGTGGGATAACCGCTCCAGAACTCATAGCTGAATTTACCCACCAGACTCGCAGCCGGCAGTATACGCACCAGGCTGAGCAGCACGGCAAACAATGCTCCTCCGCCGGCGGTCAGGAAGTACCCCCGTTTGGCCACTGCCAGCAGAGCAAGGAAGATCAACGCCCATACGAATTGGTGGAACGAACCTTGTAAAAAGATGGCGAACAGCAGCAGTGCCATTTTGGCAATCCAGGTCCAGCCCCGCTCCCCCTCCACCAACTGGAAAACCAGGATGGCGAACCAGGGAAAGAGGAAGTATCCTCCCCAGGTGGCATGGCCGACGGCGAAATGTGCAAGGATGTGGCCATTAAAGTTGAAAAGTAGGAAAAGGATAATGAAGGCAACCGGCGAGAGCGAAAACTTGCGCCTGAGCCAGAGCAGCCCTCCGTAACCCAGGCTGTACAGCAAGAGAACATTCCCAACGACAAACGTCTCTATGGATAGGATACGCAGCAGGATGGTTTGGGGAGAGAGGATCTGGTCCGGAATGGCCAGAAAGCGATCTGTATTGACACCCAAAGGGTACGAGTCGGAGATGTGGAGCGGCGGTAAGCCCTGGACTAGAGCGGATTTCAAGAAAGCCAGGCGCGGGCCGGTGATATGGGCCCAATCGTGAAAATTCAGGGAGAATCGTCCCCAGGAAAAAAAATAACCCCAGAGGACTGCGCCTACCAGGTATAGTGCCACCAACCAGGCCCAGGTGATCGGGCGAGTCCGGTGGGGGGGATTAGATACGAAAAAAAATTCCATGATTCGAAGGCCCGTTTAATCAGCGTGTAAGAGTCCGACCTAATTGTATCAGGTCCACGAGCAAGAAGATGCTACAAGCAGGCCGGTTCAATCCATCTTGAAAATCCAACTTTACAACCTAACGAGGATTCAATTTCTCTCCCTCCTGAATATTTGTGCATACCTTGACGATATATTGACCAGTCATTATAATTGGGCATTTGTCAGACAACTCTTGGAGGAGCATGATGACCTCTACCCATGATCAAATCATCCTAGTCACCTGTACTCTGTTGGAAAAGCAAGGTTACCCGGCGACGGGCTTGAACGAGATCGTCAAAGAAAGCGGAGCGCCGAAAGGCTCGCTTTATTACTACTTCCCGGACGGCAAAGAACAGATCGTCAGCGAGGCGGTGCTGTTTTCCGGGAAAATTCTGGTGGAGCGTTTGCAGACCGAACTGGCGAAACATTCCGATCCTATTCAGGCCATATATGAGTACATTATGCGCCTGGCGGGTAAGGTTGAGGAAATGCAGTTCGCCGCCGGGAATCCGCTTACCATCGTGGCCATCGAGGCGGCTGGCTCCAGCGAGCGCATCAGCCAGGCCTGCCGGGAGGTGTATTCCCAATTACAGGCGGCCTTCCAGGAGAAAATGGTCAGCGCCGGAATGGCGGTTAGCGAAGCGGACGAGAGGGCACGCCTGACCCTGGCCAGCCTGGAAGGCGGAATCCTGCTGAGCCGTGTCTACCGCACAGCGGATCCGCTGCGGGCGCTAGCTGGTCATTTGAGAGATACGCTGCAAAACTCGAATCCACCTCAAACGGAAAGTGCTGAAAGGCATCCATGAATCTATTTGAAGACATCCTCGGCGCTGTGCAGGTCGGCGGCACTCTGATCCTGTCGCCATTGGTGCGCGGCTGGTACAACCGCTGGGGTGGGAGACCCGATGAACTGGCATGCGGTTTGCCCGGCGATGAGCTGAATCCAGGCCCAATGCTGGGCTATACCCATGCCATAACCATCCAGGCCCCGGCAGCGCTTGTCTGGCCGTGGCTGGCGCAGATGGGGCAGGGGCGCGGTGGGCTGTACAGTTATGACGGCCTGGAAAACCTGGTTGGATGTGATATCCACAGCGTGGATCGCATCCTGCCGGAATATCAAAACCCGCAGGTAGGGGATCTGATCCGCCTGGGGCCGAAGGGCTACCCGTGCTTCGCGGTGGCGTCGGTTGAACCAGCCCGTGTGCTGGTGCTGATCAGCGCCGACCCGCAATCAGGGCAACCGGTTGTTTATAGCGGACAGATGGGTAAGGGGTATGCCATCGCAACCTGGCAGTTCATCCTGGAGCCGCTGGACGAGAACGCCACACGGCTGCTAATCCGCCAGAGGCTGGCCTACAGTCCCGACCTGGCCTGGGTGTGGCGGTTGACTGAGCCGGTGGCGTTTGTCATGGAGCGCAAGATGATGCTCGGTATCAAGCGACGGGCAGAGCAAAATCTTTAGGTTACCTCGAGGAAGAGCAATGTCTCAATCTAAACTTAAATTCGCTTATCTTCTTTCTATAGCGATTGCCATTCTCGCTACGCTTGCCTCTGCAGGCGGGCTTTTCCTAAACGGCCTGTACCGCGATAACACCTTCGTTAGAACGACATGGCTCGGCAATGACGCAGTGACGCTTTTGATCGCCATTCCGATTTTGATTGCGACCCTGTTCTATGCAGCGCGTGGATCACTGAAAGCCCAGTTGATCTGGATGGGCGTGCTGGAATATATGCTCTACAACTACGCCTTTTATCTTTTCGGCGCGGTGTTCAACTGGTTCTTTCTGATCTATGTTGCGCTGCTTGGCTTATCAATTTTTGCGCTGATCTTCGGGCTGGTGAATCTGGATGTAAACAGGATCAGGCAGCAATACCGGGCAAGAACGCCGGTCAAATGGATCGGTGGATATTTCTTGTTCGTGGCGGTTGGTTTGGGTGCGGTGTATCTCATGCAGTCGATTGGATTTATTTTCACAGGCCAGCTGCCCGCCATCGTCACAAGGAGCGGGCATCCTACCAGCATTGTGTTTGCGTTAGATTTGACTTTGCTGGTGCCATGGCTGGCGCTCGGCGCGCTGTGGTTGATGAAACGCCAGGCGTGGGGGTATGTGATCGCGGGTATGCTCAGCGTGAAGGGACCGCTGTATACGCTCGTTCTTTCCGTGAACACTTTGCTGGTGATGAACGTCGGCCTGGCGGATACGGCTGAACTACCGTTGTGGGTGACGCTAACTGCGCTTGGCCTGATTGCGAGCGGATTGCTCTATGGAAATATGAGAGGCGAACCACAATGAAAATCACCATCTTTGGGGCCACGGGGCGTGCCGGTCAGCACCTCGTCGAACAGGCCCTGGCTGCGGGGCACGAGGTGACGATCCTGGCGCGCGATCCGGCCAGGGTAAAAACGCAGCACGCGCACCTGGTGGTATTGACCGGAAACGTGCAGGATGCGGCGCAGGTCGCCAAGGCGGTGCGCGGCGCAGAAGCCGTGATCAGCGTCTTGGGGCCGACACAAAATAAACCGACTTTTGAGGTCAGCACCGGGATGGATAATATCCTGGCTGCCATGCAGCAGCAGGGCGTGCGCCGGCTGATCGTCTCGGCGGGGGCGGGGGTGAGCGACCCCAACGACGCGCCGGGGCTGTTCAACCACCTGATCAACTTCCTGCTAAAGGCCTTCGCCCGCAACGTCTACGAAGACATGCGGCGAGTGGTTGAAAAAGTGCGCGCCTCGGACAGCGATTGGACGATCGTGCGCGTGCCGATGCTGACCGACGACCCACACACAAGCAAAATCCAGGTGGGCTACGTGGGCAAGGGGATGGGCCTGCGCATTGGCCAGGCCGACATGGCCGATTTTATGCTGCGGCAGTTGAACAACGCCACCTATTTGCACAAAGCCCCGGCGATCAGCAACTGATGCGCCAGATAGAAGGAGAAAATTCCATGGCAAATAAAATCCTGGTCAC
>DATDRM010000186.1:0-13142 GCA_035291705.1 Anaerolineales bacterium | reverse complement strand
GCCAAAGGATACGCCGCGAGCGCTGTGAACAGCGTGTTCAAGACCACAACGCTTAACGTAACGATGACACTATTTAAATAAAAGCGCCAGACTGGCAGTTGGTTCCAGACTCTCACATAATTAGCCAGGGTTGGATCTTGTGGAATGAGCTGGGGCGGCACAGAAACGATCGGATCATTCGGTCCTTTGAGGGAAGTAAAAAAAACCCATACAAAAGGGAAGATGGTCACCACAGCTACGAGGCAGAGCACAACGTATAACAAAATCTTCTCGATCACTTGTCGGAATACGGCGGCGTTGTAGACACTTCTGGTTTGCGTTTGTTGCATCAGTCCGCTTCCGTACCGCGTTCAAGAATACGAATATTCATGATTGAAAAAGCCAGCGTAATGACTAACAGCACCATCGCAATTGCCGAGGCAAATCCTGCATGGTTCAACCTGAACGCCTGCCGCCAGAGGTAAAACACGATTGTCACGCCGCTGTTCAGAATGCCCCCGAGGCCGCCGGTGAGAGTAAAAATTTCGTTGAACACCTGCAATGCGGCCAGACTCGAGATGACAGCGACGAAGGTGATCTGCGGACGCAGGCCAGGTATGCTGACATGGCGATGCTTCTGCCAGACGTTACAGCCATCAATCAGGGCGGCATCGTATAGCTCTTCCGGAATGTTCTGCAGCCCGGCGAGAAAGACCATCATGTAATAACCAACACCCAGCCAGGTGGTCAGCATCATTGCAATCGGCAACGTGTAAGCCGGCTCAGCCAGCCATTGGATGGGCTCTTTAAGAATACCCAACGAGAGGAGAGTTCCGTTAATGATTCCATTGGTGTCCAACATCAAACGCCAGGCAATACCAACGGCAATGCTGCCGCTGATGGCGGGGATAAAAAAAAGCGCGCGAAAGGCGTGGATGCCGGGCAGTTTACGATTAACGACGATGGCGAGAAGGATGGAAAGGAAGATCAGCGTCGGCGTCACGATTAAATAAATCAGTGAATGGCTCAACGCCTGCCAAAAGATCGGGTCTTTCATTAACTGTTGATAGTTTTTCAGGCCGACCCATTCCGGTGGCGTGGAGATGCTGTAATCGGTAAAGCTGTAGTAGACAACTGCGACAATGGGGTACAGAACAAAGACCGCAATCACGAGCAGGGCGGGTATTAGAAAAAGGTATGGTGTTAAAGATAATTTCTTGGTCATGAGAGGCCTTTGCCTGAACCAGCCCTCTCCCGTTTCGGGGGAGGGCTGGAGGTTTAGATAGTGCTAACTTACGGAAGCAAGGCATTTGCTGAGGCGACTGCGTCAGACAGGGCTTGTTGAGGATCGACATTGTTGAAAAGCGCTTGTTGAATCGCCTGGAGGACAATTTCGTTGACATCGGCTTTGTGTGGAACGGTCGGTACGATGTCAGCCAGCTTGGAGACAGCATCCTTGGCGTAGGGTTTGGCGCTATCCTCAATGGCCACCGGCGCGGCTGAGAAGAACGGATCATCATAGGAAGCCGGCGTTGAAGGATAGATAGCCACGATCTTGGAAAACTCGAGCATGCTGCGTGGATTGGTGAAGAATTGTGAAAGAGCAATCGACGCATTGGGGAACGCGGTGTCCGCTTTGACCGAGATGGCCATCAGGCCTTTTCCAACGACACCGGACTTGCCCACAGGCGCGGGCACGACGGCGAGATAACCGTACAGGCCGGGGTTGTTAGCGCGCACCTCGCGGATGAGGTTCGGGCCTGTATTATAGAAAGCCGCCTGGCCTGTTGTGAATAGATCAAGCCCCACGCGATCCTGATCAGTCACCAGCACCGTCTTGTCTACGGTTCCATCCTTAACCATGTTTACGTACAACTGCAGCCAAGCGACGGCTTCCGGGGAGTCGAAGGTGAAAGCCGTGCCATCAGCGTTGATCACCTGGACCCCGCCTTCGTACGTCATTTGCGCAAGGAGGTCGTTCACGGTCAAGCGGATGTCACACAGAGTGCCCGTTACTTCCTTGATAGTCTTGCATAGAGCGGGGAGACCATCCACGGTCTTTGGGAAATCCTCGATCGTCAAGCCGGTCTGGTCGTAGATCTGCCTGTTGACGAGGTTAACCTGGATGCCCTGATACCAAGGGAATTGATAGTGCGTTCCGTCAACCAGCTGCTGATCCCACAAGTTAGGGAAGTACATGTCGATCGCGCTCTGGGGCACAACGTCATCCAGGGGGAGCAGCAAGCCCTGAGTAGCATAGTCGCTGACCCATCCTTCAGAAATCGACAGGTTGATGACATCGGGCGCGTTTCCGGCAGCGAACGCGTTGCGCAAGTCATCCTGGAAAGTGGCCTGGTGATCTTCCCAGTTGACTGTAACGCCGGGATATGCTTCCTGGAAGCGGGCGATGGTACTCTTGATATAATCGTTGAACGTCGGCGAGAGCCAGAAGGTCCAGAAAGTGATCTCGGCATTTTGCTCGACGCCTTCGATCACGGCCTCGGGGTTGGGACCCGGGGTTGGCGTGACAAGGACTTCCTCGACGACTGTGGTAACCTGGACTTCGCCAGGAACTTCGACGGTGACTACCACCGTCTCCTTAACTGGCTCGGCAGGAACCTGGGTTGTAGGTTGTGCGCAGCCGCTGAGTAGAATGCTCACCATAATGAGCAGAGCAAATAATCTGGTACGCATGTTTTTCTTCTCCTATATGGATAGACACAGGTGAATGAATTAAGATACTCAGGAAGTATAGATAGGTATATGATCTTCTTCTCATCTCCTTTCTCTTTTCCATTATGACGGAGGGCAGTCTTATAAACCTTATCCTTTGCCACTTCTTTTGGGAGGTTATCCAGTCCGTCTCATGCGGTCGGTAACTTCTTGTGAAAAGCGTTGGATGCACTCTTGCACAAACGGTATGATCTCTTTATCCGGGTCTAAAATCAGCGGGGTCAGTTCCATGGCATACGACATCCCCAGGCTGATGTCGATCCCGTGCGACTCGAAATATGTAGCATTGGCGCGCCGGCGCCCCATGCTGGCCAGGTCATAGCGCTTTCCACCGGTGATCTGCGAATCGAAAACGCCGAGCATGGCGGCCTGCAAACTCTCGTGTTCGGAGAGGTCGAAGGGGACTTTGTCGTTATCGACCATCCAATCCAGGTCGCGCCAGACTTCGCAGCCATAGAGCTTCTGCGGGCGCTCGGCTTTTGGCAGGCTGCGGATAGCGGCGATTACTTTGAGTGCCACCCCTACATGCGTATCGTGCTTGTCGGCGAGATTGTGCGTGTAAACGAACTGGGGGTGGGCAACCTGCAAGAGCATGGTAATATCCTCGACTGGGTGCTGGTCGGTTCCGTCTTTGACCACTTTGCTGGGGTAATCCAACA
Organism: Anaerolineales bacterium; assembly: GCA_035291705.1. GTDB lineage: Bacteria > Chloroflexota > Anaerolineae > Anaerolineales > UBA4823 > DATDRM01. The sequence continues at coordinate 9,771 of DATDRM010000186.1, read as the reverse complement.
TCACCTGAGCGGCATATTCGCCAATTATGGCGGCTTTCTTCTGCTCTTTAAATCGCACCTGACGCATTTCTTCATCGCTGTAATGCTCATACAGACCTTTGCGCGGGGATCCACGCCCGTCGGTTACCACAATGCCCGTGAACCATTTATCGATTTGCTGGAAACATTGCAGGATGGGTGCGGCCGCCATGATCTCGAGGTCATCCTGGTGGGCGCCGATCGCCATGTAGCTCGTGCGAGCCAGGGCCTGTTCGACTGGCAGACCATCAGGAATAAATACTTCGGCAGATTCCAGATGAAATCGCATAAGTATCTCCTATTGCTTCGCCTGGGTGGCAGGCAGGCTGGCAGCGGCGATCGCTTGCCCAACCCTACGGCTTTTCTCATCTGGTAATTGGATCTGGATAGAAGCCGCCAGCTCAGGGAACTCAGCTTGAAGGACAGCTTTCGCTCCGTCGAGAACCAAATGACCACCTTTTCCTGAGGTACATCGACCTAAGATCAACACATGTTTGATTTGATAAAAATCGGCATAATGCGCCAAGCCATAACCCAGATAGACCCCCATGCCTTCCCAGATTTTGACTGCACCCGTGTGCCCGGCTTCAAGCTTTTCCTGCACAAATTTCAGCTTGTCGGCGTCGGTCAGATCAGCTGGAATCAGGATACCGGCTTTGGGTGCCAGACGGAACACACACTGTTGGGAAAAATACTGCGATCCACAGCCGATGTCGCCTGACCATTCATCAACGGGCGCGTACGGCTGGTAATCAACTGGCGCGAATGCCAGTTCATTCAGCCAGCCCTTGATCTGCCCGTTCAGATCCACGTAACCGGCTGCTTCGCTTGACCCCATCGCTATCCCCAGGACTCCGTTATCTTCGAGAGACATCGAACCTGCAAGGGCGGTGACATCTCCGTCGTTGATCACTTCCAGGGGCACATCCATCTCGTCGCTAATGCGGAGGAAGATGTTTTTTATCTCGGGGAATCGCTCTGCCGGGATGCCGCGGAAGAGCGAAGCCACCATGGGGCGATTGTCAATGTAAATGCCCGCTGAGCTGCCACCGATCGCATCCACACGGGGCATTTTCAAAGCCGCTGTCTTGAGGGCAGTAATGATCTCGCCATAGTGGTAGTCTGGATCAGAATGCTTACGTGGCTCCCAAATCATTTCATCGCTGTAGACCACCTGCCCGTCAATCACAGCGCTCACCTTGCGGTCGGAGGCCCCCAGGTCGAAGCCAATGCGGCAGCCATCCAGGTAACGTCCCAGCCGCCGGCCAGTTTCTCTGGCTGGCGGCACTTCGGAAGCGTCACACGCTATCACGGTGAAGGTTCGTTCGTAGACCTGTTCTCCCATGAAGTGATAATCAAATTTTCGCTCCCCATTGGGGGCATAGCACTTGAGTATATAATTTCCGATGCTGCGCGGCCCACCGATGTAAACTTTGTACCCACCGCGCTGCCACAACAGGAATTTAACCAATCGTTCTACATAGCGGAAGTTCGCTTCGGCGCGCAGATGGCCTTCGGGGAATATAATGGTCTCAAATCGCGACAGTTCCCCATCGTTTCGCTCCAGGCCGATCACTAGAGGCACACCCACCCTGGCAACTTCCTTTTTAAATTCCCTGTTCGCCAGAACAGCCGGGCGGAATCTATCGTCCAGGGCAGGGATGAATTGAGGCTTGACTAGTTTGAGGCTTTCCATCTAGAACTCATATCTGAGGTAAGATCTACAATCGAGGTGCTCGGGTTACCTTGGCGATCACTTGTTAAATAGTAACGAATAGTCACCTAACAACAAAGCGGAAGCCCCCAGAACAATCCGATTACCACCTAATTGCCCGATATCAACTTGCGTTTCTTGCGCCATCCTGGAAAGCGAGGTTTGCGCCATCGTCTCCCGAATCGCATCCAGCCATGCTGTGCCGAAGCGGGTCATAATCCCTGATAGGATGATCTTTTGAATATTGAGGGCGCCGATCAGGCTTGAAATGGCCATACCCAGGTATTGACCTGCCTCCAGAACCACTCGACGGGCCAGGGGATCGCCGGCAATAAAAGCTTGCTCCAGGTTTGTGATATTAATATCCTCGGGGGCGCAGGCCAGGACGGAATCAGCTGATTGTCGGGCCAGATCCTGGGCGCGTTTCACTACAGCCTGGGCGCTTGCCAGGGTCTCGAGGCAGCCCCGGTTGCCGCAACGGCAGGGAAGGAGACTATCCCTTGCCACAACAACATGACCGATTTCCCCAGCTCCACCGCCATCCCCTTGGAAGAGCTGGCCATTAATTACAATACCGGCACCGATCCCATGCCCGACATGGACAACTATCAAATTGTTCTCTACTTTGTTACCTTCTCCATAGGTATATTCCCCCATTGCCGCCGCCTGGCTATCGTTCAGGACGTATACGGGCAGTTCATAGCGAATTTGCAACAGATTAGCCAGGGGTAAGTCCCGCCAATCCAGGTTGACGGCATTAATTACAACGCCGTCCCTGGTGTTAACCAACCCTGGCGTGCCTACTCCAATGCCCACAACGGGTTGATACTCATCCTGCATGAGCTGGTCTATAATCTTATAAACCAGTGCCAATGCCTCATCCCCATTGCGATTGTTAACCGGCAGATTAACCGTTTCCTTGATCTCTCCCCGCAGGTTGATGACCGCGCCAAAAAATTGGTACTGTGCCAGGTCAAGGCCGATCAGGAATCTGGCGTTCTCGACAAGACTTAAGAGGATGGGGGATTTACCACCGATCGAGGATCCAACTCCGATCTCGTTGACCAAACCCTCGGCGATCAAATCGGCCACGATCTCGGAAACTGTGGTGCGTGTCAGGCTGGTGATACGGGCGATCTGAGCCCGGCTGATACTTGCGTGCTCGAAGATGGTCTTCAGCACCAGATTGCGATTATGTTGCTTCGTTTGCTGATGGGTCGCTTTTTTCATCAGGATGAGAAAAAGAGGCGGAGACTTTGTTAGTTCAATGAACTTACAAAGTTAATTATCGCGCCGTTTTTATAAAAAGTCAATATTATCGCTTGACGATATTTTCGCCCCGCGATATTCTTGGGGGGGTGATCGGATCCTGGCATCACCCGCAAGGTGAAAGTCTACCAATGACAGACGTTGTTCTCCTGCGAGATGTGACCGAAGGTGACCTGACCATATTCTTCGAGCAGCAACTAGACCCGGCTGCCAACTTTATGGCCGCCTTCACAGCCAAGGATCCAGCGGACAGGGAGGCCTTCACGGCGCATTGGGCTAAGATATTAGGCGATAAAACTATCAAGATAAAGACCATACTTTTCGAAGGGCATGTCGTGGGTTACGTGCTGAGCCATGGTTGGTATGGGAAACCAGAAGTCAGTTATTGGATTGGAAAGGAATACTGGGGAAAGGGCATTGCCACTCAGGCACTCTCGAAGTTTCTAGATCTACAAGAGGTACGCCCACTCTATGCCTGGGTTGCCAAAGATAATGTCGCCTCCCTCCGCGTATTGAAAAAATGTGGTTTCAAGATCGTTGGTCATGGTAAGGGTTATGCTAACGCGCGTGGGGAGGAGATCGAAGAAGTTAATTTGAAACTAACGAAGAAGTGATCCATCCAGCCAATGCACTGTACCAAAAGGATAGGTAATGTCAGACAGTACAGATATATTGATACAACGTGCCCATGCTATCATGCCGGATTTGGAAATCGAACAATTCGAAAGAAATCAAGAAGGGTTGATTAATGATGTTGTGATTGTCAACCAGGAATTTGTCTTTCGATTTGCCAAGTCAGAAGAATATGCCAGGATGCTTGGTGTTGAGATGAAAATTCTCGATCTTGTTCGCCCCCATCTTGGCATAGGCGTTCCAACGCCGGTATATAGAAGTTCTGACTGCATTGTTTATCCACTTCTTAGCGGACAGCCCTTGTCATGTAAAACTATAAAGGGATTTGTCCAAAGTACTCAAAGTAAGATTGCCGAACAACTTGGAAGAGTGCTTTACAGACTGCACACAACGGACATTTCTAAAGTGGATTGGGAATTACCATCTACACGCGCACCAGTTAGGCGGCAGGATTGGTTAGATATTCAGGAAAGGGTTAAAGAGAAGATATTTCCATTATTGCAGGCATTTCAAATTCAATGGGTAGAAGAACTCTTTAATAGTGTCTTGGAGGATCCAGGATCTTCCTTACACGAGCCGGCATTGATTCACGGCGATTTAGCGTCTTATCACATTTTATTTGATGATCAAGAACGTAAAATAACCGGAGTCATTGACTTTGGCATGGCTGGTATGGGTGATGCTGCTTCAGATATTGGCAGTTTGATCAATATCTACGGCGAGTCTTTTGTGAAAAGAATGCATAAGTCGTATCCAAATCTAGAAAAATATTTACTTAGAGCGCGTTTTTATGCTCAGTTGCTTGAATTGGAATGGGTTTTGCTCGGTATTGAAACAGGAGAGACTTTTTGGTTCACAGCCCATTTAGGCGGTGCAAGAGATGTTCAGTAGTTAGTAGGCAATTATGTCCCCTGATCAGATTACCGTAGCGAATGCCCCGGCAGTATCTGGATTGAGATTTCGCCACTTTCGCGGAGAGAGTGACTATCCCCACATGGTAGCTGCCCTTTTGTCCAGCGCGCAGGCGGATAAAATCGAGCGCTCAGATACGGTTGAAGATATGGCTAAAAATTATGGTCACCTGACCAACTGTGATCCCTACCAGGATATGATTTTTGCGGAAATCAGTGATGAAGTGATTGGCTACTCACGGGGGTGGTGGTGGGAGGAACCGGCAAGCGGACGAATTTATGAATTTGTCGGTTTTCTTGTACCGGCATGGCGGCGGAAGGGAATCGGATGCGCCATGCTGCTTTGGATGGAGAATCGCCTGCGAGAGATCGCCGCATCCCACCCATCGGATCAGGCCAGGTCCTTCCAGGTTTCGGTCTCACAATATCAAGAAGGCACTCGCATCGTGCTGGAGCGCGCAGACTACCAACCCATACGCTACTTCCATGAAATGATCCGGCCATCACTGGATGACATACCCGATTTGCCGTTGCCGGATGGTGTGGAAATGCGCCCGGCTTTACCTGAACATTATCGCTCGATCTGGGCCTCTGTCGATGAAACCAGTCAAGACGAATGGGGATACGCCGGCGAAGATTATGAGACCTGGCTGAACAATATGCCTCATTTCCAACCTCACCTCTGGCAAATAGCGTGGGATAGTGCAACCCAACAAGTTGCCGGGCACGTGTTGACTTTTATCGATCATGAACAGAACGAGAAGTTCAACCGAAAACGCGGCTATACCGAGGGCATTGGTGTCGGTCGCGCCTGGCGGAGGCGCGGTCTAGCCCGTGCGCTGATCGCACGCAGCCTGCAGGCACAAAAAGCAGAAGGCATGACCGAATCTGCTCTAGCCGTTGATAGTGAAAATGTCAGTACAAGCTTGTATGAGAGCTGCGGTTTTCGAGTAGTCAGCCGCGACACCATCTACCGCAAGCCATTTTAAGAAAGGAAACCTGGCATTCTCAGCCAGGTTTATGGGTAGGGATGGAAAAATAATCTTACAAGACCCGATCTGTATAGGGCAGCTTGCGAATCAGGCTGCTCAGCCCAAAGCACAGGGAAACAGACACCAGTGCCGCTAGTGCGAACTTGAGCAACGGGTGGAAATCCAGCCCCCGCAACGCCAGGGCTACCGCCACGATCACCGGGGCGTGGATGATGTAGGCCGTGTAGGCGTTCGGCACCAGGAAGCGGCTTAGCCTACCCTGCCGGTTGGCGTAGCGCCGGAACAGGTACAGCACGCCGATGCACAGGCCCACCGCCAGGAACGAGCTCATAAAAGCCCAAAACAAGGCTTGCCAGTGCCAGCCACCTAAAAAGACACTGTCATTCTCCATCGCGCCGCCGAGGATAATGGCCACCGGGTATCCAATCAGGAGTATCAAGGCACAGCCCCACAGCCAGCGGCGCCCGGTCTTCTCCGACAGGGTCAGAAACCAGTTGCGCCGGTAGGCGACCAGGCCGACCAGGAACAGGGCAATATAGCCCGGGAAATAGGGGAACTGCAGGTTTAGAGGTTTGAAATTCCAGCCTTCCGGAATCCACAGGCGCAGCACGAAGGTGACCAACGCCACGAGCACGGCAAACAGGCTGATCGCCGCGCCGCCTGGGAAGGCCCTGTCAGAAATTGGTTCTGCCGGGCAAGAACGGAACAAGAGCCGGACCGCTACGTACACCAGCGTCAAGATCAGCAGGGTCTCGACGAACCACAGCGGCCCTTGACCGATCAGGTATCCCTCGCCAAAGTACTGGCGGGGGAAGTACTCCCAGAAAGGCTGGCGTATTCCCGCGACCACGCGCAGGTAGACATAAACCAGCAGGGGATGGATGATCCAGCTGTAGATCGCCAGCGGGATTCCCAGGCGCACCAGGCGGTCTTTCAAGAAACGCCCGGCGCCCTTGCGTTCGTAGGAGCCCGGCACGAAGTAGGCTGAGATTAGTAGGAACAACCCCATAAAGTAAATCTGGTTGACGGTGGTAAATATGCTGCCAACCACTTCGGTCAGGAGGTCTGCACGATCCTCAAAATAGATCCAACTACCAGTGCCAGCATAGGTGATCATCAGGTGATGCAGGATCACCAGGATCGTCAGGTAGACCCGGATGTTGTCGATGAACAACAGGCGGGTGGCAGCTTTGGGCTGCACTTTAGCGGCAGCTTTTTCCCTTGTGATGACGGCTTCGCTTTGCGGATAAACGATTTGTGTTTTCATCTTTGTTTCTCCAAATTTTACTCAATTCAATACCATGCTCTTCAGAGAAGAAATCATGTTTCCCTGATCGCATTACAGCGTTCGAGCAGGCTCAATAACCTGGGACTCCTGGGATTGAACGACTGCGGTCCTGACCGGCAGTTTCATGCCGAACAGGAAGCGCAGGACATTGATCCGCCGGATCAGGTACTCGTACAACCCCATGATAACGGCGTAAGAGATCAACAGGATGACCGCCCATTTGAGGGCGTCGGGGATGGGCCATTGCACGATAAAGTAACCCACGCAGATCAAGACGGATTGGTGCAGGACATAGAACGACAGCACCGCCTCGTTGGCGTATTGTAAGACCGGCTTGCGAAAGTCCAGGTATCTCATTGCTAAGCCGAAGTAAGCCAGAATCCAGCACCAGGAGCTGAAGCCGGCCAGCCCAAACAAGGGCGCATAAAGCGACGTGCCGTAGGCGGGAACACCCTGGGTGAACACAAGATAGAGCAGGATGCCGAGCGCGACCACCGCCATCCCCAGCGAGAGCCAGCGCAGCCGCTTAATGCTGGCCTCAAGTCGCTCTGCGGAGATGACGAGAAAACCGGAGAACAAGAGCCACAGGTAGATCACCTGGCTCCACCCGGCACCTTTTTCCGCCATCACCGGGCTGTCCGGATCGGCGAAAGCCAACAGCAGGACGGCAGGCAGCGCCAGCAGGTAGACCGCTCCGGGCAGGGCCAGGAAGCTGCCGACTGCGGATAGCACCCGGCGTCCGCCTCCCTTCAGCCAGCGCATCAGCGGGTAGAGCAGCAGGGTAAAGATAAACAGCCACAACAAGTACCAGAGATGCATTTGCTCCAGTTCAAAGATCGCCATGGGTCCATAACCGGCTGTAAAAACACTTGCGAAGTACCTTGGCAGGAACTGGAAGTAGGAGCCGCTGAATTCCCCATGGGTGGTCCAGTCCAGGTAGACCTGCAGGGTCGCGTGAGTGAATATGGCCACAAAATAAGGCACCAGCAGGCGCAGCACCTTATCTTTGACGAACTTGCCCGCGCCGCTCTTGCCGACGGCGTAATACAGGCTGGCCCCCGAGATGACGAAGATGATCGGCATCATCCAGTTCCAGGCGAATAGATTCCAAATTTCCACCCATTCATATCTCACGGGATTCTTCACGTGCCAGTCCTCCAGGTTGAAAAAGCGGGTGGAGTGATAGACGAATACAAACAGGATCGCCAGCACTCGCAGCCAGTCCAGGTAATTATTTCTTGTGGAAGGTTTTGTGTCCATTTTTCTATTCCTCCGATCGAACTAATTACTTTCAATTTCGGTGGACAGCGATCGTTTAGGATCAGGTTGCCGTGCGAGTCTCAGGAAGGCTCGCCGGGGAGGCTTCCAGGGGTTCTAATGCGGAAGTTTTCGGCAGCAGTTTCATCCCGAACAGGAAGCGCAGCGGGTTGAAGCGCCGCACAAGGAACTCGTATAAACCCATAGACACCAGGAACGAGGCGGTCAGGATAAACAAGAACTTTAGCCAGTCTGGGATCGCCCACTGCACCACGAAATAGCCTAAACCTACAATCACAGTCTGGTGCAGGATGTAGAAGGGAAGGACAGCTTCGTTGGCATACTTCAAAAACGGAGTGTTGAAATTCAGGTGTTTCATGCCGAACCCAAAGACTGTCAGCAGCCAGCACCAGGCGACCGGGGCGACGATCAGATCGGCCGGCATCTCCCCGATTGAATATAAGATTGGACTGGTATTGAACTCCAGGAAGAGATATGCGCCAGTCAGCACAAGGGCTAATCCCAAAGAGTACCAGCACATCTGCTGAATGCGTTCCTGCAAGCGCTGGTTGGAAATGATCATGAAGCCGGAGATGAAGAAAAGCGGGTAGATCACCACGCTCCAGCCGCCCATGTCTCTATTTCCCCAGGTCTCTGGATCCAGCACGTAGATCAGCCAGATCGCAGGCAGGACGAACAGAAAAACAGCTCCTGGTTTTTCCAGAAAGTTACCCAAACCTTTCAGAACGCGCTGACCGGTGGCGTTATTCCTGAGCCAGTAGAAAAGCGGCAGGAATAGCAGGGAGAGGATGAACAGGATCTCCAGATACCATAGGTGCAGGCCCATCCAGGCAAAGTTGCCGCCGAAACCGTACATGCCGTCGAAGTAATACGGGTAGAATTCAAAGAACGAGCCGCTGAACGTCCCTTTGTGCAGGTTCTCCAGATAAACCTGAAGGACAATGTGAGTGAACATGCCGACCATCAATGGCACAAACAAGCGCAAAAAGATACCCTTGATATATTTCCCTGGGCGAACTTTTCCTAAGGCGTAGAAAACACTGGCGCCAGAAATAATCAAGATCAGCGGCATCCCCCAACTGGTAGCGAACGTTTTCCATCCGTCCACAAATAAGTAAGTAGTCGGATTCTTGATCGCCCAATCGTCCGTATCGAAAAAGCGGGTGCTATGAAACACGAAGATCGCCAGAATAGCCAGCACGCGCAGCCAATCCAAGTCATACCTTCTTTGAACTAACTTGGTATTCATGGATTACTCCTTTCTCTTCAATATTGCCTGCACCAGGTTTTCCAGTGATTCCCCCTTGACGATAAAAGCATCCACGCCGGCCTGAAGAGCTCTCTGCCGTGCTTCCTCATAGCCATGGACCGTCAGGGCGACTACCCGGCAGGAAGGGTGCTGATTTTTGATCTGCTCCGTCGCCTGGTAGCCATCCAGGACTGGCATTTCTAAATCCATCAGGATCACCTCCGGATGGAGGGCATCGGCCTGATGGATTGCTTCCAGGCCGTCTGCAGCCTCACCCACGATCTCGACATCGCAGGATAGGGTCAGCATTGTGCGCAAGTCCTGCCGGACCTGGGTTACGTCATCTACAATCAACATCCGAATATTAGCCATTCAGCTACCCTTTATGAGAGGAACCAGTTATAGACTGTCTCGAAATC
>DATDRM010000185.1:0-3303 GCA_035291705.1 Anaerolineales bacterium | reverse complement strand
GTTGGGTGATGCGCTCACGCGTCAACCGTAGCGCGGTTGAGCGGCGCACCGCCACGCTCCCCGCGCGGCGATCGATCAAGAAAGAGTGGCAGGCCGCGTGGTTGCTGCGCGCCATCACCTGTATCGATCTCACCACCCTCTCCGGTGATGACACTCCAGGCAGGGTGAAGCGCCTGTGCGCCAAGGCAAAGCAACCGGTGCGCTCAGATATGCTCGCAGCGCTGGGCACCGGGGATCAAAAGATAACAGTGGGCGCGGTGTGTGTCTATTCCAGTCGCGTCAGGGACGCCGTCGAAGCACTCGCCGGTACGGATATCCCCGTAGCCTCGGTAGCGACCGGCTTCCCTGCCGGTCAAACTCCGCTTCCCCAGCGCATCGCCGAGATCGAGCAGGCAATCGAATCCGGTGCAACCGAGATCGATGTAGTGATCGCCCGCACACATGTCCTGACAGGTAACTGGCAGGCACTCTACGATGAGATACTGCAGTTCCGTAAGACCTGTGGCGATACCGCCCGCATGAAGACAATCCTGGCGACCGGCGATCTCGGCACGCTGAAACAAGTGTATCAGGCCAGCCTGGTGGCGATGATGGCCGGTTCGGATTACATTAAAACCTCGACCGGCAAGGAAGAGATCAACGCCACACTAGAATTTGGGCTGGTGATGACCCACGCTATCCGTGAATATTGGGAGCGCACCGGGTACAAGGTCGGCTTCAAACCGGCCGGCGGGGTGAACAAGGCCAAGCAAACCCTGGTATGGCAGGCCTTGATGAAAGAGGAGCTCGGCGTCGAATGGTTGCTGCCCAACCTGTTCCGCATTGGTGCCAGCAGTCTTATCACTGACCTGGAGCGCCAGCTATACCATTTCATCACTGGCCACTACGCCGCCCGGCATCATATGCCGATGGGATAATATCGAAGCGCTGATCGGAATTGGAGCGAGACATGAATGTATTAGAGGTCTTCAAATCGATGGACTACGGCCCTGCACCCGAATCGTCAGACGCTGCTAACGCCTGGCTGGATGACCACGCGCGCAAATTCGGGCTGTTTATCAACAATGCGTGGAACATCCCAGAAGGCATCGATTACCATACCAGCTTCAATCCAGCCACCGGCGAAAAGCTGGCCGAGACGGTGCAAGCCGGGCCGAAAGAAGTTGATCAGGCAGTTGCCGCCGCGCGTCAGGCCTTCCACACCTGGAGGGAGACTCCCGGGCCAACGCGGGCGCGCTATCTATACGCCATCGCCCGCAACATCCAAAAGCACCATCGCCTGCTGGCAGTGCTGGAGTCGCTGGACAACGGCAAACCTCTGCGCGAATCGCGTGACATCGATGTGCCCCTGCTCGCCCGGCACTTCTATTATTATGCGGGTTGGGCGCAGCTGATGGAGACGGAACTGCCCGATTACCAGCCGGTTGGCGTCGTCGGGCAGATCATCCCGTGGAATTTCCCGCTGTTGATGCTCGCCTGGAAGATCGCCCCAGCCATTGCCATGGGCAATACGGTGGTGCTCAAGCCGGCCACCTATACCCGGCTCAGCGCACTGCTTTTTGCTGAAGTCGTTGCCGAGGCTGGGCTGCCGCCAGGGGTAATTAACATCATCACCGGTAGCAGCAAAGCGGGCTCGCTGCTGGTCGCCCATCCGGATATCGACAAGGTCGCCTTCACCGGATCGACCGATGTAGGCCGCATCCTGCGCCGCCAGACGGCCGGCTCCGGCAAGAAGCTTTCCCTGGAGTTGGGTGGTAAATCTCCATTCGTCGTCTTCGAAGATGCTGACCTGGATGGGGCCATCGAGGGTGTAGTCGATGCCATCTGGTTTAATCAGGGCCAGGTCTGCTGCGCCGGCTCGCGCCTCTTGGTGCAGGAAAATGTCGCCGACCGTTTCATCAGCAAGCTCAAAGTTCGCATGGCACACCTGCGCGTCGGCGACCCGCTGGATAAGTGTATCGATATGGGAGCCGTTGTCGACCAGACCCAATGGGACACCATCGACGGCTGGGTCAAAACAGGGGTTAAAGAAGGCGGGAACCTGTTCCAGCCTGATATCGAAATGCCTGAAAAAGGTATCTTCTATCCTCCGACGTTGCTCTCGAACCTCGACCCGGCCGCCTCCGTGGTGCAGGAAGAAATTTTTGGCCCGGTGCTGGTCTCGCTGACCTTTCGCACCCCCGCGGAGGCGATTGCCCTGGCGAACAATACCCGCTACGGCCTGGCCGCCAGCATCTGGAGCGATAACATCAACCTCGCCCTGGATGTCGCCAGCAAGGTCAAGGCAGGGTCAATCTGGGTCAATTGCACCAATCTCTTCGACGCAGCCTCGGGCTTCGGCGGCTACCGGGAAAGCGGTTTCGGGCGCGAAGGTGGCCAGGAGGGTTTATTCGAGTACCTGCGTCCCGCCTGGCAGGATCGCCCCCGCCCGGACTTTGAAGCATCTAAGGCAGGCAAGGGCAAAGCCGCCTGGGGAGCGCATACCCCCACTCGTCCCACCCTACCCTCGGACGGTCGAGTAAATGGGAAAGAGCTCCCGCATCTCGATCGCACACCAAAAATGTATATTGGCGGCAAGCAGGTGCGTCCGGATGGATATTACACCCGCGCTATCCTTGGGGTGCAAGGGAGCGTCGTCGGACAGGTTGGCGACGGCAACCGCAAGGATATCCGCGATGCGGTTGAGGCGGCTCACGCAGCCCATACGGCCAAACCCGGCTGGGCGATGCGCCACGGCTACAACCGCTCCCAGATCCTGTATTTCATCGCCGAGAACCTGGACGCGCGCCGCGCCGAGTTCGCCGAGCGCATCGCAACCATGACCGGGCGCTCGGAAAAGTCATCTCGGGAAGAAGTAGACCTGGCAGTGCGGCGGCTCTTTACCTACGCCGCCTGGGCGGACAAATACGGTGGCACGGTGCAAGAAACCATGCTGCGCGGCATCACGGTTGCCGTTTACGAACCGGTCGGCGTGATCGGGATCGCCTGCCCGGACGAATACCCGCTGCTGGCTTTCGTCTCCCTGATGGCTCCGGCGATCGCCCGCGGCAACACCGTCGTCATGATCCCCAGTGAGAAGTACCCGCTCAGCGCCACCGATTTCTACCAGGTGCTGGATACCTCCGACGTCCCGCCTGGCGTGGTCAACATCGTCACCGGCGCTCGCGATCATTTGGTGAAGACTCTCATCCAGCACGAAGACGTGGATGCTGTCTGGTATTTTGGCACGGCCGAGGGCAGCTACCACGTCGAGTACGAATCAGCCGCAAATATGAAGCGCACCTGGGTTAATTATGGCCTGCC
>DATDRM010000184.1:0-3738 GCA_035291705.1 Anaerolineales bacterium | reverse complement strand
TGAAGCCTTGAGCTGGATCGAACTGGCGCGGAAAGATGATTTTTATCATGCTACGCGATGTTTCCTGGTGCACAAGGCGGAAGAAATGGAGGTGTTTAATCTAGCTTTTGAGCTATTCTGGACTCAATTGTTCCACGGATTTATTCAATTTGCCATACAGCCGAAGAAACATCAGGAAGAGGAGGTGAGAGGTGAACTACTCCTAGATGACCAGGAGACTCTTAAAGACGAGTCAGGTGTGATTATTCTTGAGCCTGATGAAGTTGATCTCGATACCTCTGAAGATGAGGTGATCTTTGGGACTTACAGCCCGGTCGAGGTATTGGCTCAAAAAGACTTTGCAGATTTGAGTGCAGAAGAGCTCGAAATTGCCAAACACATTGTCCGAAAAATGGTATGGCAGCTCGATCGACTGCGCACGCGCCGGCAGGTCCGGGCTGTTAAGAGAGCAGAATACTTGGATCTAAACCGGTCGATCCGCCAAAGCATGAACCAGGGTGGGGAGCTCATCCAGCTGGCCTGGCGGCGACGAAAATCCAAACCGCGCCCTCTGATCGTGATCTGCGATGTGAGCGGTTCAATGGAGCGCTACTCCCAGATGTTTTTACACTTCCTGTACGCGCTGGTTCAAGAGAGCCGCCAGGTTGAAGTGTTTGTCTTCGGGACAAGCCTGTCGCGCATCACTCCCGCCTTGCGACACAACGAAGTTGATAATGCCCTGGAAAAAGTATCGCAGGCCGTGCTGGATTGGTCGGGCGGGACGCGCATCGGCGCATCCTTGAAGCAGTTCAATTTCCATTGGTCGCGGCGTGTCTTAGGGCGAGGCGCGGTGGCGATCATCATCAGCGATGGCTGGGACCGGGGAGATCTCGAACTGTTAGAACGTGAGATCAGCCGCTTACATCGCAGTGTGGCGCGCCTGAGTTGGTTTAATCCCCTGTTGGGAGCACCAGATTACCAACCGCTGGTGCAAGGCATCCAGACGATCTTACCTCATGTGGATGATTTTCTCCCCCTACACAATCTGGAGAGCTTCCAGCGGTTAGTGGAAAGCCGAAAGGGGATTTGAGAGGATATCTCCTCAACATTACCCTCGCAACGAGGCTGTCACCACTCCCGCAACTGCTATCCCGCTGGCGAACAGAAAGCTTGCACGCGTGGCAGCAAAAAGGGCGATGTCGGATTGGGACTGAGCCATAACTGTGGTGAAGATCGCTCCAGCCAATCCAATGCCCAACACCATGCCGGTCGAGCGGGCTGTGGCAAGGACACCCGCTGCGATCCCTTGACGGTGGCGGGGGGCGGAGCCCATTAAAGCGCTATTGTTTGGAGAGATGAAGATACCGGTTCCCAGGCCAACGATTCCCAATGCCAGGGCAACATTTAAATATGCTGATTGAGGCCCCAGTCTTGAAAGAAGATATGCGCCTAAGGCTAGCAAGGCCATTCCGAAAACGCTGGGAAGCCGCGTGCCGATCCGGTCGGATAATGTGCCACTGATCGGAGCGATTATCGCCATGATCAGCGGTTGGGCAGTCAGGAGCAATCCAGCCTGCGAAGGAGTCAACCCCCGTCCCTGAAGCAGGTAAAACGGCAATAAGAATATAATGGTGAATAAGGTTATATAGTTCATGACTGCGCTAAGGGTGGAGGCTGAAAACACTCTTCTCTTGAAAAGGCTTAAATCGAGCATTGGGTTGGCCCGGCGGGATTCTAAGATGATAAAGGCAACCAGGAAGATCAACGAAAGCAGAAGAGTTCCCAAGATAGCTGGAGAAGTCCAACCCCAGGCGTGGCCCTGGTTCAACCCGAATAACAACAGCACCAATCCAGACATGAAAAGTAGCGCCCCTGCCAGATCGAAGCGCGCAGGATTTTCCGAGGGTGGATCGAAGGGAATAAAACGCCAGCTGAGCAGAAAAGCGAACAGGCCAACCGGTACATTTATGTAAAACACTGCTCGCCAGGAAAGCAGGTCGGTTAGCCATCCGCCAACAGAGGGAGCAACGGTTAGACCCAGGTAAGTCATGGTAGCTTGTAATCCGAGTGCCTGGCCGCGTTGGGAAGCCGGAAAGTTCTTGGTCAAGATGGCGGGAGAATTAGCAGCCAGCATCGCGGCGCCCAGTGCTTGCAGTCCCCGGAAGGCGATCAAGGCCGCAGCAGAGGGAGACATACCACATAAGGCCGAACTCGAGATAAATATGCCAAACCCCAGCAAGAAGACCGGTTTGTGGCCGCGCAGGTCGCCCAATCGACCGAAGCTGAGCAGCAACCCGCTAACCATCAGTAAGTAAATAGTGACTACCCATTCGATCGTTGCAACCTGGCTCTCAAAGGATTGGTTGATCACAGGGAGGACGGTATTAACCACACTGGTGTCCAGGGCAGTCATAAAAGTACTGGCTCCGATGGTGACCAGAACCAACCACTTTTGTCGATGAACTGCCTCATTGCTCATCAAGGGATTCTCTCTTCGTATAGTCAATATTACTGTGAAGGATCGATCCTAACCGTTCCGGGTTGGCCGATCTCCCCTGAGATTTCAACACTTACTGGAAGGAAGGCTCGCAGCACCTGCGCATTGGTGATCAGGTGGTTGGTTATCTTTGAGGTTCGCAGGACAGATGGCCCATCTGCAAATGCTAGGGGTAGCAGGAGCTGGTCGGCCAGGTATTGGTCAAGAGCCGCGCCGGTTTCCAGGAAAGTCAATAGGGAATCCACAACCTCGTCGGCGACGCGCTCGGCGGGCTTACCCAATTCGCCCAGGGCGAAATAACAACATTGAGAGTATTCGAACTCGGCTACTAATAAAAGCATCGTACCTTTGGAGTGGGAGGGGAGATGCACGATGCGGATGTCATTGAGGCGGTAGTGGTCGCCTAACCTGCGTAAGATCTGGTCGCGTTGGCGTTCAGCGATCTTCCGGTCAAGGTTGGCAACCGCTGAAATCCCACGGATTTGTTCCAGTCCGCCGCGTTCCGTCAATTGTAGGGGTTTAATCGCTCCACAGGGGTGGATTTCAGCAGCCAAGCGCCCTCCACCTTGGGGATAAAACCCAGCCAGTAAAAGGATTAGCTGAGCATCAAAACCGATTTGCCGCATGAAAGCCAGCCATTGCTGGTCGATATAGTGATAACAAGGGCTCATCGGCACATGGGTGCCACCGGTGATCATCACCTTCGACAACCCGCGGTTCAGGCTGAGGGGTAGGAAAATAGTCTGCAGTATCAGGCTGGTCGACCCTGCTGTGCCTATATCGATTTGATAATGTCCAGGTTGGATCGTACCAGGCATGAAAACCAGGGAAGTGGAGCCAAGATTAGCGCCCTCAACAGAGGCTCGCCCGATCGCGGCCGCAGCCTCCACGGCTTTAAGATGTTGCGGTCGTAAACCTGGCCGAGAACGACGTGCGCGGATATTAGTGATCTCGAATTTCTTACCAGTGACCAATGAAAGAGTCAGGGCGCTACGCAGCACCTGACCACCCCCTTCACCTTGCGCACCATCGATCGTGATCATCGGATCATGCATTTCACATATTCGCCTTTAACTTAATCGGCTGCAACTGGAGCGAGCTTAAAGGGGTCATATTCCTGTTCCATCTCATGGCGGAAC
This sequence comes from Anaerolineales bacterium, assembly GCA_035291705.1. Classification (GTDB taxonomy): domain Bacteria; phylum Chloroflexota; class Anaerolineae; order Anaerolineales; family UBA4823; genus DATDRM01. The sequence continues at coordinate 123 of DATDRM010000184.1, read as the reverse complement.
TGGCGAGTATACAGACGGAAGTAGTGGCCGCGGGCACGCAGCAATTCAGTATGGGTGCCCATCTCTGAAATGCCACCATTTTCGATCACCAGGATGCGATCGGCGCGTTTGATGGTGGATAAC
>DATDRM010000183.1:0-4000 GCA_035291705.1 Anaerolineales bacterium | reverse complement strand
GCCAATGGCGACTTGATGGTACCTTGATCAGGACGCTCGAAGGCCATACGAAAACAGTCTACACAGCCATCTACAGCCCAGATGGGAAGTTGATCGTCACTGCCAGCGCCGACAATACCGCTCGATTGTGGCGCGCCGATGGCAGCTTCATCAAATCTTTAGAGGGCCACTCTAACGAAGTCACTGCCGCCGGTTTTAGCCCGGATGGTAAGAAGATCTTGACCACCAGCTATGATAATACGCTGCGGCTCTATCAGAGCGACGGCACTTTCATCACAGCTCTAGAAGGCCATACGGGTTGGCCGATCTCGTTCAGCTTCAACCCGGACAGCACCCGCATTGTCAGCGCCGGCTGGGATGGCACCGCCCGCCTGTGGAGCGCAGAGGGTGAACCCCTGGCTATCTTGGAAGGCCACACCCGTTCGGTCAACTCGGCCGTCTTCAGCCCGGACGGGGGACGCATCCTGACCGCCAGCACAGATACCACAGCGCGTTTATGGAGCGCGGATGGCGAACCCATCGCCACCCTGGAGGGCCATACCGGTCCAGTCAACCTAGCCGTCTTCAGCCCGGACGGATCAAGAATCTTGACAGCCAGCCATGACATTACCCTCCGCTTGTGGACCGCCGAAGGTACCTTCATCACCTCGCTCCTCGGCCACTTAGATTTTGTCAATTGGGGGATTTTCAGTCCAGACGGGTCACGAATCGTCACCGCTAGCGACGACGACACCGTTCGTTTGTGGCGATTCGACCGGCTTTATCGTCAGGTGCTTATCGGCCATGTAACCACGGTCTCCTCCGCTGAGTTCAGCCCGGATGGCGCGACCATCGTGACCGGAAGCGCCGATAGCACGGCTCGCTTCTGGCATACTGATGGGACATTTATCGATTCCGTGGAGGGCAAGGCCGGACCGGTTTACTCGGTGGATTTCAGCCCAGATGGCCGGCGGGTGATCCTCGGTTGTTATAACAATGTCGCCCAGATCTTCCGCACCGATGGCACCCTGCTTAAAACTCTCGAGGGCCACCAGAATTGGGTATCCTGGGCCAGCTTCAGCCCAGATGGGTCACGCATTGTGACGGCCAGTTGGGATGGCACAGCCCGCCTGTGGCGCGCCGACGGCGCTTTCTTGACCGCCCTTGAAGGCCACAGCGACTACGTCCACATGGCAAAATTTAGCCCGGACGGAACGCTGATCGTGACCGCCAGCGCCGACGCCACCGCTAAGTTATGGCGGGAAGATGGTACGCTCGTCACCACCCTGGAAGGTCATCAGGCGCCCGTTCTCTCGGCTGTTTTCAGCCCGGACGGCTCCCTCATTCTCACGGCTTCTTATGACGGCACTGCCCGCTTATGGCGGGCAGACGGCACGCCCCTTTCGACTTTTAAAGGCCAGACCGCCCAGCTCAGCTCGGCGGACTTCAGCCCGGATGGTTCCATGATCGTCACTACCAGCCTGGACGGCACCGCCTGGCTGTGGAAGAGCGACGGCACCTTTATCAGCTCCCTGGAAGGCCATCGCACCTGGGTGAACTCCGGCAGCTTCAGCCCGGACGGGTTGCGCTTGATCACCACCAGTTGGGACGGTACCGCCCGCCTGTGGGGAGTCTACGGCGATGTCGAGGCAATGCTTACGGAAGCCAGGCTGCGTGTCGGACGTGAGCTGACCGATCTCGAGTGCCAGCAGTACCTGCATCAGGAGGCCTGCTCGCCTTAATATCGGTTAGCTTCGCCGAAGAGCAACACGCCCGGTGGTAATATCATTCATTCGCCTGATATAATACAAATCTGACGCGAGATAGACAATTACTCCGACAAGCGCTTCGCTCCTGGAGTACATCTCAACATGCCTTTTCCGATAATTATTTCGAGGTTATTCGTCTTCCTGCTCGGTGCGCTCCTCGTCGCTTTCACCCTGCTCTCCGCGATCAAGACTTTCGTCTTGCCGCGCGCCGCGCCGGACTGGCTCACTCGCCTGGTATTTCTAGCTGTCAGGCGAATCTTCAATCTCCGCCTGCGCCGGTCCTGGTCTTACCAGGAAAAAGATCGCCTCATGGCCTTTTTTGCTCCGATCAGCTTGCTCGCCTTGCTGCCGGTCTGGCTGTCACTCGTCCAGCTGGGTTATACGGGCATGTTCTGGGGACTCGGTGTCACACCCTGGAGCGAGGCTATTCATCTAAGCGGCTCCTCCTTGCTCACCCTGGGATCTGCTACGACTACCAGCATCCCTCAATTATTCCTGGTGTACACCGAGGCGACCATCGGCCTGATCCTGGTAGCCTTGTTGATCGCCTACCTGCCCACCATGTACGCCGCTTTCCAGAGGCGGGAAACAGCCGTTGCCATGCTGGAGGTGCGCGCCGGCAGCCCGCCCTCGGCAGTCGAGATGCTCCTACGCTTCCATCGCCTGCATGGCCTCGACCGCCTTAGCGAGCTGTGGAAAACCTGGGAAGCCTGGTTTGTAGATATCGAGGAGACCCATACCTCGCTCGCCGCGCTGGTCTTCTTCCGCTCGCCACAGCCAGACCATTCCTGGGTCACTGCGGCCGGAGCCGTGCTGGACGCCGCCGCGCTCACCCGCTCGACGGTCGACATCCCCAGAGATGTCCAGGCGGATCTATGCATTCGGGCAGGCTACCTGGCCTTGCGTCGCATCGCCGATTTCTTCGGCGTGAGCTACGATCCCAACCCAAAGTACGGCGATGCCATCAGCGTGACCCACGCTGAGTTCGACGCGGCTTGCGAGCAGCTGGCCGAAAGGGGTGTACCGATCAAGCCCGACCGTGAGCAGGCCTGGCAGGACTTCGCCGGTTGGCGCGTCAACTATGACAAGGTGCTCCTGGCGTTAGCTGGCCTGACCATGGCTCCGGAAGCGCCCTGGTCAAGTGATCGAGCGCTGGATCAGTACCGTCAACCCTCATTGCGTCGGCGCAGGCCGGCTTAACCAAAAAATATGACCATCCTTGGCTTGCACCACATCACTCTAATCTGCTCTAACGCCCAACGCACGCTGGATTTCTACACCGGCGTGCTGGGCTTGCGCCTGGTGAAGAAGACCGTCAATTTTGATGACCCCGGCAGCTATCACCTCTACTTTGGCGACGAGATCGGGCGCCCCGGCACGGCCATCACCTTCTTCGAGTGGCCCGGCGCAGCGCAGGGCTACCCGGGCATCGGCGGCACGCACCACTTCGCTCTGCAGATCGCCGACTACGCCGGTCTGCTCCAGTGGAAACGCCGCCTGGCAGACCTCGGCCTATCGGTCAAGGGCCCGCTCGACCGCAATTACTTCAAATCGATCTATTTCCGCGACCCGGATGGCACCATCCTGGAGATCGCCACCCGCGGTCCGGGCTGGAGCGTAGACGAAGCCCCCGAACAACTTGGTTCTCAATATTGCCCTCCCCCATCCCAGATGGTCATCGACAACCGTGATGAAGCCCGCATCGCCGCCGAGGTCTGGCCCGATCCGGTGCCGTCCATCACCTCCAATATGGCTCTCTCCTTCGGCATGCATCACATCACCGCTATCGGCAGTGATACCCAGCGTACGCATGCCTTCTTCGGAGAACTGCTTGGCTTGCGGCTGGTTAAACGCACCTCGAACTTCGATGACCCGGCTTCGGCTCACTGGTACTGGAGCGTGGATGAAAATCGCCCTGGTCTGAGCGAAACCTTTCGCGCCACGATCACCTATTTCGAGCGCCATCCGGACCGGGAACGCCGCGCCCATTATGGCGCCGGGCAGACCCACCATTTCGCCCTGGCCGTCGCCGACGAAGACAGCCAGCTCGAATGGCGCCAGAAACTGGTCTGGGCCGGTCTGCCCGTCTCACCCGTGATGGACCGGATTTACTTCAAGAGCATTTACACGCGCGATCCCGACGGCCATATCGTCGAACTGGCCACGCTCGGCCCAGGTTTCACCGTAGACGAAGATCCCAAGGACTTAGGCCGCAGCCTGCGACTGCCCCCCTGGCTGGAAACGCGGCGCTC
>DATDRM010000182.1:0-9109 GCA_035291705.1 Anaerolineales bacterium | reverse complement strand
GGCGAGACGATCATGGGCATGAACCTGCTGCACGGCGGGCACCTGTCCCACGGCTCTCCGGTCAACCGCTCGGGCAAGTATTACAACGCGGTGCATTACACCGTCGACCCGCAAACTGAACAGATCGACTATCTGGCCGTGGAAGAACTGGCCCGCCAGCACAAGCCAAAATTCATTATCGCCGGGTATTCCTCTTATCCCTGGGCAGTAGACTGGGGTAAATTCCGCGCCATCGCCGACGCGGTGGGCGCGCTGTTGTTCGCCGACATTGCCCATGTCGCCGGCCTGGTGGCGGCCGGGGTCTTCCCCTCGCCGGTCGGCTATGCCGATGTGATCACCTTCACCACCCACAAGTCGCTGTGCGGCCCGCGCGGGGCGTGCATCCTGACCACGAACGCCGACCTGGCGCGCAAGATCGACCGGGCGGTATTTCCAGGCGAACAGGGCGGCCCTCACGTCAATATCTTTGCCGCCATGGCATTGGCCTTCAAACTGGCCCAGACCGAGCAGTTCCGCCAGTTGCAGCGCCAGGTAGTGGAGAACTGCGCCGTCCTGACCCAGCGCTTGCAGGCGCGCGGCCTGCGCATCCCCTTCGGAGGCACGGACACCCATCTGACCAACCTGGACTGCAAATCGGTAACCGGGCCGGACAGCACGCCTTTATCTGGCGACCAGGCAGCCCGTATCCTGGACATCGCCGGGATCGTGGTCAACCGCAACACCATCCCCGGCGACGCTTCTGCCGCCAATCCTACCGGCCTTCGCCTGGGCACGCCCTGGGTCACCCAGCGCGGACTGGGCGCGGCAGAGATGGTGCAGGTAGCGGATATCATCGCCGATGTGCTGCAAGCCTGCACGCCGTATAACCTGGAGGGGCGCAAAGGCGAACTTTGGCGCTCCAAGGTAGAGTTCGGTGTCTTGGAAGGCGCCAAGCTGCGCACACGCGCCCTGGCAGAAAAAGCCGGCATCGATTTCGAGCCTGGCAAACATGGTTATCCCCATTTCTATTACCTGGACGATTATGACGAGCGCGGGGATAAATCGATCGCTTTCGACCTGGGCGGGGCAGATATCCGCCAGTTCCTCGATTATGTGCTAACCAGCGATGTGGAAGCCCTGCAACCCGGGCAGAGCCAGCCCACGGCGATCCTGACGCCCAATGGGGAGGTGCCGGGGATATTGATCGCTATGAAAGGTGGTGGTTTTCGCCTGATCCTGCCAGGCGGCTGGCAGGCCGGGCAGGCGGTCGCTTGGCTGCGCGCCCTCTCGGATGGCTACGTGGCTTTCGACGAAGACGGCGGAACAAGTTCCGCTCGGCGCAAGGTGCCCGGCCCGATCTGGGTGCGAGAGGCGGTGGAAGCCACCGTTTCAATGGTCAGTGGCGATCCGATCGGCCAGCGGAAACCTTACTTTATCGGTATTTCTAACCATTCCGCGGCGCGTGATTACGAAGCCCTGCCAGGCTTCAACTGGCAAGAGCCAGAGACTCCCATGCGGCGGACGCCGGTCTATGAGATACACCGCCAGTTGGGCGCCAAGCTGATCCCCTTCGCCGGTTGGGAGATGCCCGTCTGGTATTCCTCGGTGGTCGAGGAGCACCTGGCAGTGCGGCAGGCCGCCGGGCTGTTCGACGTAGCCCACATGGGCGTTTACCAGGCCGAAGGGCCGCATGCCGCGCAGTTCCTCGACAGCGTGGTCGGCAATGATGTCGGCGGGCTGGGAGTGGGCGAGTCGCTTTATACACACTTCCTGGATGCGGAGGCAAATGTGATCGATGACTTGCTGGTTTACCGCCGCGGGCCGGAGAAATTCCTGGTGGTGGTCAATGCCTCCAACGATGACAAGGACTGGGCCTGGTTGAACGCGGTGCGGGCCGGTGAAGTATTAATAGAGGGCAAACGGCCCTGGGCACGCGCCTTTGGGCGGGAGGTGACCCTGCGCAACTTGCGTGACTCTAAGGAAGGCGGCGATATGCGCGTCGATATCGCTTTGCAGGGGCCGCGCTCCCGGGATATCCTCCTGGCGCTGGGCTGCGACGAGGCCGCCCGGCGGCGCATCCTGGCCCTTAAACGCACCGAGCTGTGCGACGCCACCATGGGCAGCATCGACCTGGTGATCTCGCGCACCGGCTACACGGGTGAGAAGATGGCCTTCGAGCTGTTCGTCCATCCCGAGCGGGCCGAGGCGCTGTTCAAAGCCCTGCTGCAGGTCGGAGAGCCGTTCGGCCTGAAGCCGTGCGGGCTGGGAGCGCGTGATTCGCTGCGCACCGAGGCCGGGCTGCCGCTCTACGGCCATGAAATGGGGCTTAATTCAGGCCACCAGGGAGAGCGGGATTTGGGGGTGGCCGAGGCTGGCTTCGGTAGTTATGTGAAGACCTACAAGCCCTGGTTCATCGGGCGGATGGCCTTCATCGAGCGGGAAAAGGCGCGCAAAGGGGTGGTGGTGCGCTTCCGCTTCAACGAGAAGGGCGTGCGCATGGCTCACGGCGGCGATCCGGTGATCGATAAGCGCGGCCGCGTCGCCGGCTGGGTGACCAGCTGCGCCGTCGACAGCGAGGGCTATCTGACCGGGCAGGCTTATGTGGAGTTGAAGAGCGCTGAGCAGGGCAGCTCGCTCTCGGTCTTCCAGGGTGCGCCCAAGTCAGTGGGAAAAGCCCCGGCGGAGATGCAGGTCGGAGACCGGGCCAGCTTGCCGTCAACCGCCACCGTGGTCAGCCGGTTTCCGAAATAGGAGTGTATTTTCTGGCAATCTGCAACAGAAAGCTGCAATCGACGTTAATAGTTGTAGACCAATCAATAACCGGTAAAACATCTTTAAGACACTCAAAGCATGTGGACCACGCAGGCAAGTTGATAGAACCAATTACGTGACTATGTAACTATGAGACTATTCGACTAAATTAGGAGATGAGTATGCAAACACCTTGGGATCATCGCTACGCACAGCGAACCCAACGAATGGCCAGCTCGGCAATCCGCGAATTGCTTAAATATACCGAGAAGCCCGACATCATTTCATTTGCCGGGGGATTGCCCGCGCCGGAAGTCTTCCCGGTGGAAGAATTCAGGGTTGCCTGTGATCGCGTCCTGCGTGAAAACGGAGCACAAGCCCTGCAGTACAGCACCACCGAGGGCTTGCGCCCATTGCGGGAGATGATCGCCCGGCACAGTTCGCGCTACGGGATCGAGATCACCTCCGAAAATGTGTTGATCACGGCCAGTTCCCAGCAGGCGCTCGACCTGTTGGGCAAGATCTTGATCAACCCGGGTGACAACATCCTGGTTGAATCGCCGAGCTACCTGGGTGCGCTCCAGGCCTGGAACCTGTACGGGGCGCAATACATCACTGTCCCCATGGATGAGGATGGGATGGTGACCGATGCCCTGGAGGAAGCCCTGCGCGCGGGGCCGAAGTTTATCTACGTCCTGCCTAATTTCCAGAACCCGACTGGCGTGACGCTTTCGCTGGAGCGCCGCCATGCCCTGATCGAACTGGCTGACCGCTATGGCGTGCCGATTATCGAAGATGACCCCTACGGCCAGCTGCGCTATGAAGGGCAACACCTGCCGTCGGTGGTGGTCCTGGACAGCCAATATCGCGACGATTGCACACACTCCTACCGCGGCAACGTAATCTACCTGAGTACCTTTTCAAAGCTCCTGGCTCCGGGATTGCGCCTGGGATGGGTGATCGCCCCGGAGGAGGTGATCCGCAAGCTGGTGGTGGCCAAGCAGGCCGCCGATTTGCACACCTCGACTTTTACTCAAATGATCGCCTATGAAGTCTCGCGCGGGGGTTTCATCGACCGGCACGTACCGCTGATTCGGGAGGTCTACGGTCACCGGCGGGATGTAATGCTAGCGGCGATGGACCGCTATTTCCCCCCGGAAGTAGATTGGACCCAGCCCAAAGGAGGTTTATTCCTGTGGGGTATCTTGCCCAAATACCTGGATGCAGCTGATGTTCTAGAAGCGGCGGTCGAAAAGAAGGTGGCTTTTGTCCCCGGTGAGCCATTTCACCCCACTGGCGGCGGCAAGAACACGATGCGCATCAACTTCTCCAACGCAACACCCGAAAAGATCGAAGAGGGCATCTTCCGGCTGGGGAAAGTGCTGGCTGAGAAGGTGGGGAAAAAAGTGGCGGTTTAGCTTAATTCATTGTGAACCAGGTGTCAGGCACGCCGCCGGACTGGTCGCCCTGGCAGAGGAGCCGGTCATTCCCATCGCCTGTGGGCGGGGAACACCCTTGCAAGGGATGCATGCCTTCCCGGATAGCTGGCGGGAGAATGTCGATAACCTGTTTGGCCTGAGCTTGCCGAAAGGAACGATCGCAGGCTCTGGGCAGGATGCGGCCGGGTTGCTCGCCGCAACAATACAGGCATCTCCGCTGCGGGTTACTTTGATAATCCTGGGGCCACTGACTAATGTAGCTGAGGCGCTGCACGGGATTCCCTCCCTGGTCGAAAACCTGGAAATGGTGTACATTATGAGGGGAGCGGTCGATGTCCCGGGAAACATCGCCATTTCGGGCGTGGGGATTGACAAAGGCACCGCGGAGTGGAACCTGTACGCTGACCCTGGCGCGGCGAAGATCGTTTTTAAATCGGGCCTTCCGATTACGCTTGTACCGCTGGACGCCACCAACCAGGTGCCGATCACATCCGCCTTCTATAAATTGATCAAGAGACGACATGCGACACCTGAAGCCACTTTTGTATATGATTTACTGACCACCAGCATGGACTTCATCGAGTCAGGAGGCTATTTCTTTTGGGATCCACTGACCGCGGCGATCCTTATGGACGGGAGCCTGGCGGAATTCGAAACCAGACGTCTGACTGTGGTAGATCAGGAAAGGCCAGAGAGCGGCCGCACCAGGCCTGATGAGAACGGGGTGCAGGTACGGGTGGCGGTTTCAGCCAATGCCGGACGCTTCGAGCAGGCTTTTCTCGAGGCGTTAAACGCTCCATAGCCGTGAATTGTGGTCAGCTTCATCACCTGGGCTGCAGGTCACGAAGTTCAAGGATTAACGTGAACTGATTTCAGAAAGCTGCTCGCAATTCGTGGGCCATGCAAAACATGGGAAGGAATATTTGTTCAGCGTACATCAGCGAGTAAGCCTAGCGACATCAGCGTCCCATAAATAAGGAGTTCGGACATGAATATCGGTAGTCGAATTAAACGCTTAAGCCAGGTCGACTTGAATTCGGTGGGGGTAGGGGTCGTGGTGGGGTTGTTGGTTGGGGCTGTGGTTGGCGGCATCGGGGCCCGCATCGCCATGCGAATCGTAGCTCTGGTCGCCTCAATGCAGCCAAGCTTCACCCTGGGAGGAACGACCGGTATTCTGGTGATTGGGGCGATCTTAGGGATGCCATTTGGACTTATCTATGTTGCCATACGGCGTTACCTGCCCGGGCGAGGGCTCTGGAATGGGTTGGTGTATGGGGCATTGCTTTGGTTGATCTTCGTGGTTCCGACATTTCTATTGGCGGGCGAAGGGGAGCTGGCCCTGGTCTCCCCTGCTGCGGGGATCGCCATTTTCATGTCAGTCCCCCTGCTTTACGGCATGGCGCTTGCCGTGCTGCTCGCTCGGGTGGAGGCCAGGCTCTTAACCGCCGAGCCACGCCGGATTAGTACAGGTTGGTTTATTGTTTTTGGTGTCTTCCTGATGCTGACCGTGGTGGGTGTTTTCTCCTTGGCGGATACTCGTCTGAGTGTCCCGGATGCATTTCATGCTGTCTTTAAAGCGCTTGGAATATCCTCCACTCGAGGGAATACTCTTCTCGCTCTGCTAGAGGTGGCCTTCTTATTCGGTTATTGCAGCCTGGCCACGGCCATCTTCTGGCGGGGGGCGTACACCTGGATGGCTCAATTCGCGGCGTTAACCCTGGTGGCTTTCTCAGCCGGGTTTTTCAATGATGGCAAGGTATTCGCCCCTAGCATGGACACCATCTTCATAGTGCGCTGGATTCCAGGCTTGATGAAAACCTTCGGATTGGGTACGCTATTGGGATTGATCTATCGTTTCCCGGATGGGCGTCTCGAACCGCGCTGGACACGCTGGCTTACGATCACCTGGATTGGGTTCTTGTTGATCTGGTTTCTCGACCTGTTCACGGTGCCTGCTTTAGACCCGGATGTCTGGCCCGAAGCGGTGCTGTTCTTTATTGTAATCGGGATACTAGTGAGTGGTTTGATCGCTCAGCTGGTTCGCTTTCGAAGGGTTACAGACACAAGGACCAGGCAGCAAATCCGGCTGTTCTTGTTCGGCGTTGCCGGGGCGATCTTGATCTTTGGTTTGCTTTGGTTGATTGTGATGCTTTCTCCGGGTTTGCAACCGTGGAACTTGAGCGCATTTGAAAGCCTGTTCGCTTTCGGGATATATATTCTGCCGTGGTTGTTGATCCCGATCTCGATCGTCTATTCGATGGAACGCTACCGCTTGTGGACGGGAGCCTGACTAGATAATTTTATGTCTTCGCTCTCCTTTGGTTCGGATAGCTTACCCTATAGAGACTGTATTCTGGTATCCAAGATCTCTAATAATAAATGAACCAACTCAAAGGGGCGGATGATCTCCCAGGTGCACCTCCCGGGTCGGAGCCTCATCCCCAGGTCACCGCCTGGTGAAAAGGCGATCAATGTGGCTTCGGGCATTTCCATTGGCAGTAAGGATACTTTAGGTTGACCGCATTCATCCAGAGGCAACAGCACAATGTCGATCCCATCGCAATCTTCGTTCTTTCCTGATTGGGTGGGATATTCAACCGGGAACGGCTCGATTATTTCAGTTACCCCCGGCAATTGCAAGACTCTTTTAAATAGATCGGCGTAAATTTTGGGTTCGTAGAGAATCCAGACTCGGGAAACAGCCATAAACGGTCCTTCTCAATACTGTTATATCGAGAAAAGGCTCCGGCAGAAAGGTTATAACGAGGTATTGTACCTAATCCAAATGAGGTAATTGAGAAGGCTAACAGGCATCGCCCTTAGCTCAGGTGGGCGGTTTGATCAGCCCTTGTTTTAAACCAAAGGCGACTGCTTCGAGCCGCGAATGCACCCCCAATTTCGATAAAATGTTGCGAATGTGAGTGCGTACCGTAAGCAGGGCGATATGCAACTCACCGGCGATATCGTTTCCCGATTTTCCCATCGCCAGCTTTTCCAAAATCTCCTGTTCGCGCACCGTCAGCCGTTCCCAGCCTTTCTCTTCCCGGTATGCGGCGGCCCGATCACGCGGCAGGCGCATCAACAGACCCATCAGTAGACTGGTCGGGATCACGATCTCGCCCTGAGCTGCGTCCCGGATGGCAACGAGCAGTTCTGTCAAGGGGCTGCTCTTGGAGATGAATCCGCTTACACCGCAGTCGATCGCCCGCATCAGGGTGGCTTCATCCGTCAGCGAGGTCAGGACAACAATTTGCGTCAGGGGGCTTATATTTTTTATATAATCTACCAGGTCCAGGCCGTTCCCATCCGGTAGGCCGACGTCCAGTAAAAGTACGTCCGGGGTTTTTTCCCGGATCAGATCTCGCGCCGCGGCAAGCGTTTCCGCCGCGCCGAGAAAAGCGTATTCCGGTTCCTGGCGCATGACAATCCCTAACGAGTCGACAAAAACGCGGTGATCTTCTACGATCGCGACTGTGATAACGTCTTTTCCCCCTGTGGAGGATGGATCAGGCATGATTGATCGCCGGCAATTGAATGGTGAAGGTAGAGCCTCGATTCGGTTTCGACTTTAAGGTGATCGTCCCTTTGTGGGACTCGACGATGCGGTTTGCGATGTAAAGGCCAAGTCCGTTGCCGGGGATTTCTAAAGTGCGCTCGTTCCTAATGCGGCTGAAACGGCGGAACAAATTGCCTTGATCCTTTTCGTCAATCCCGATCCCAAAATCCTTGACGGAGATCATCACCCAGCCCGTCGCCTGAAATACTTTTAATTCTACAATCACCCTGGAACCTGGATCGGAAAATTTTGTCGCATTCTCAATAAGGTGCTGGACAGCTTTCCTCAAGTAGATCGGATCTCCCAGCAGGTGAATTTCGCCTGCCGGAGGGTTGAACCCAATCTGGCTTCCGGATTGCCGACTGGCTTCGGCGACGATTTCGCCGAGAAATTTATTCAGATCGAATTCTATAAAGCGAAACTCAAGGTGGCCAGAATCGATTTCGGCTGCCAGGACGGCCTCTTCCACCAATTGGCAGACCTGGTTACCTTGTTTGCGAATCACCTGGTAACTTTGATCGATAAACTTGTCGTTGTGGCGCAGCTCTGGGGAGGTGAGCAGTTCCGAGTATCCCAAGATTGTGGCGACCGGCGAACGGATATCATGTGCGACTTTGGCAAGGAATTCGAGGTGCTGGGTTTCGATTGCATCGACGTGATCGAGCAGGGAATTAAACGCCTGGAGGAAAGGGGTCGATGAGAGGCTATCTGTCGCAAGAACCTGCTCAGGAATAATCTGCCCGGTCTGCATGATTTTCACCAACGAGTCCTCCACATGCTCGATGGAGCGCAACGATTGGCGCGTCAAGCGCAGGATTAACCAACCGTTGAACAGCAGACTAATGAGAAATGTTAACCCAGTAAAAGCGATCGCTTCAGAAAGTCCAATGATCTGTACTTCACGCAGGATAAACCCGATCAGGAAGATGAAAATGCCAGAAAATAGGATAATCGAGATGGCCATCACCAGCCTGCGCTGGATGAGCCCGGCAACACCTCGATATCTTCGAAACTGGATTGAACTTTGCTTTTTCAAGCTTCCCCAATACCTAGCGTTAACGTCGAACTTGTTTTTGAAAGAGGAATAAACCCTGGGCAAAATGCCAACGGATGACTGTACCATTTATATTCTCCGGGAGGGGGTGAACTGAGATCTGAGTGCTACTCTCTTTGAGGGATTAACGCTCCGGAGGATTATTTGTTACATCATCCGTAAATCACCTTGATTATAATGGATTTTAATTGAGATTCGAATCACGTGTCATTTGTAATAAAATTGAAAGCAGGAAGATCTTGAATTAACCTGTTCCAAAACGGAATCAATCATGGTCTCAAAAAAATATGTGTCTGTCGTCAAGAAGAGTACGGGGGAAGTTCTTATCCA
>DATDRM010000181.1:0-12643 GCA_035291705.1 Anaerolineales bacterium | reverse complement strand
CCGGCGGGCTGAGCCTTGGGGGCAGCTTGGCTTGCCTGCCCGGCGGAAGTAGAATGGAGAGGACTTACCCGCTTCCGCCGAACAGCTTAGCTCGAGGCCGTTAGGCGTCCAGTCTACCATGTGTGCACAGGATAGTTATTTTGCCCAAGCCCAAGGAGAGTAGCAAATGGCCAAACTGTACGAGGTGACTCGGCGAATCCGTCTGGAAAATGCGATCCTATCGGCTGCAATTCGCCTGGGTATTGCGCCCAAGGGAATGCACCTGGTGGCGGTAAAGGGTCGCACTACTGGGGAGCTTCGAGAAACTCCGATCGATCCTATAGAACTGGATGGCAAACGCTGGCTTGTCGCGCCTTTCGGTGAAGTGAATTGGGTCCGCAATGCCCGCAAGGCTGGCCAAGTGAGATTGAGGAGAGGTCGAACAGTCGAATACCTCCAAGTGAGAGAAGCAGATCCAGGCGAAAGCGCGCCGGTGCTGCGGGCGTATCTCAAGCGTGGTTACACACGTGACTACTTCGATGCCGGCCCCAACTCTCTTCTTGCTGATTTCGAGGCGGAAGCACACAAGCATCCGGTATTCATGGTGCTGGGTCCAACGTCTCCCGACAGGTAGTGGCATAACCAGCCATATTGTCTACATGCCGTTCGTCCTTAGATAAATTTTCCGTCCAATCGCGCGCAGATGCGTTTTACCAGAAATGGTGCGATAATTGAGAAGGAGTCTCGTTGGTCCCGTTTAGCCCTCCCATTGAGCGCTTGTTTGCTTTGGACGTTTGGTGAAATGACCATAGAAATCACCAAGGAAGATATTCTCCTAATCACACTGGTGAGCCTTTATGAAAAATATCTTGATCAACCTCAGATTGCCGGCGATCATCAGCTCCCTCCTCGTGCTTCCGTTCATGATCCTCGAATGGGTAAACCGGCGAAGTTTCCATGAAGGTTTCCCCATCCCGTTATTCGGCTTATTGTGGCTCCTGCCGGTGGGGTTCATCCTCATCCTGATGCCGATCGTGCGCAACGTAAGGGCGGGAAACAGAATCATGGTAAATCCCATCAGCCTTTTGCTCAGGGTCGCTTTTCTAATCGCCATCGCATGGCTGTGGGTCGGCCTCGTTCTTGACCAAATGCCCTGTTTTCTCGGTGTTTCGATTTGCGATTAATAAGGGCAGATCATCAAATGTGTGGACAGGTTACCCCAAGTCAGCCCGGTCAGGCGCATCAAGAATACAGATTGTAGCGGACAGCGGCTACACCACTCGAGTACACGCGCGCTTTGGTAGAAAATGCGTGATAATAATGGGTAGCCTTGTCCGCATTACCGTTGCCGCAGAAGTCGAATGTTAGTTGCCGGGACGCAGGTGAGGAGGTGAGATGAGAGTGAGGCTGGCCCTTATCGTCAGCGTGTTTGTCCTCTCCCTGGCGAGCTGTTCTCAAGCTTCTGAATCCTCCCTTGAGCGGAGAATCCAACGCGTAGAGCGTGGTCTGCTCAGTGCATATCGTGATCCACCCTGGAAAAGGATGGATCTGGCGGAACGCATGGCGTACCACAATGTCCCCGGTGTCAGCATTGCCGTTATCAATGATCATCAGGTGGAATGGACAAGAGGGTATGGGGTGCTGGAAGCAGGTAAGAATGAACCAGTTACACCACAAACAATCTTCCAAACCGGCTCCATCGCAAAGCTGGTTGTCGCCGTTATCGCCCTGCAATATGTTGAGCGCGGCGCTCTTGAGCTGGATAGTGATGTTAACCAAAGCCTGGTTTCCTGGCAGGTCCCTGAGAACGAATTCACGTTGGAAGAGAAAGTCACCTTACGCCGCCTCTTGAGCCACAGCGCAGGGGTAACGGTTGGGGGATTTCGAGGTTACGCTCTTGGTGAGCAGGTACCCGATCTTCAGCAGATATTGAATGGGGAGTGGCCGGCCAACTCACCTCCCATCCGTGTGGATACTGTTCCAGGAACATTGCATCGCTACTCGGGTGGCGGGTATATGATCGTGCAGCAGCTTTTGGAGGACGTAACCGGCGAGTATTTTCCGGATATCACCCGTGAATCTGTGCTTGAGCCATGGGGGATGACCGACAGCACTTTTGAATCGCCGCTTCCAGAAAGGCTCAGATTAATCGCTGCCTCCGGTCACCGCGCGGATGGCTCAACCATTCCAGGGGGGTGGCATACCTATCCCGAGATGGGAGCCGGAGCGAGCGCGTGGTCGACCTCATCTGACCTGGCGCGGTTCGCGATACGGGTGATGCAATCCTATGCTGGGCAATCTGACAGCGTCCTTTCAAGTAGCATGACAATCCAAATGCTGACAACTCAGATTGATAAACTAGGTCTTGGGCCTGAACTGTACGATGACGGCGGTGACCTGTTTTACTTTGCGCATCCGGGCGCCAACGATGGGTATGCTTCCATCCTGATCGCCTATCCAAAACGAGGGCAAGGTGTCGTTATCTTGACCAACGGTGACAATGGTAGAACCCTCTGGCGTGAGATCGTAAAAAGCGTATCTATTGAGTACGGTTGGGTAAAGGACTACACAATCCTGTACACAAGCATCACAATCGCAATTATCCTTGCGGTTGCGGGGATTCTGATCCTGCGCAGGGCAAGGGCACCTAGTAGCTCCGGCTTCGATGATCCCAAACGGCTGGTTGAGCAAGGCTATGACAGGGTAGCTCACGACTACGCTCGTCTCGAAGGGGAGACAAAATGGCCACGCATGCGCTGGCTCAGGAAGATGCTGAACGAGTTGGACCCCGGTTCATCCGTCCTCGATCTGGGGTGTGGGGCCGGCGATCCTGCAGATGTCGAAATTGCGCGGGAGCATCGAGTTACCGGGGTCGATATTTCTCAGGCGCAGATCGAGCTTGCGCGCCGCAACGTCCCCGCTGGAAACTTCATCCATGGCGATGCTGCCTCGGTCGAGTTCCCGGCGGCCTCTTTCGACGCGGTGGTTTCCTTTTACGCCTTGGAGCATATTCCTCGAGAAGAACATAAGACCATCTTCCGCCGTATCCATCAATGGCTTCGCCCACGAGGCTTCCTGCTCGTGAGTACGGAGGCGGGCGATGTCGCCGGTGTTGTCGATCAGTGGTTAAACGTACCGATGTATTTCAGTAGCTTCGACCCAGAAACGGTGAAGCGGTTAGTCAACCAGACTGGATTTGAGATTGTTGAAACCGAAATTGAGAGCCAGAGCGAACAGGGCGCTGAGATACCTTACCTCTGGCTAGCTGCTCGCTCGTAAACAAGGAGCGCAAAATGCACTGTGCCGCTAATTCCGGCGAGTCCTGCTCGGGATGGTTCTTTGACGATCGACAGACCAAAGGCTAGCATATGCAGAAAGAGATCAAAACCATCAGCCTGTCGCTGCCTTTTCGGGTGGGTAGTGTGAATTGCTATCTCATCGCAACTGACGCCGGCTATGTCCTGATCGATACGGGAGGTTCAAATAGCCGCCAGCGACTTGTCAGCGAGCTTGAGCGCGCCGGCTGCAAGCCTGGTCTGCTCAAACTCATCCTTTTGACCCATGGCGACTTCGATCATACCGGCAATGCCGCCTACCTCCGCACTGCCCTCGGCGGGGAGATTGCCATGCACGCTGCCGATTCGGGCATGGTCGCACGCGGAGATATGCTCGTGAACAGGAAGAAACCCAACCTCATCATCAGAATGTTGCTCCCGATATTCTCCGGCTTTGGAAGGTTGGAACGATTCGCACCTGATCTTCTTGTCGCCGATGGGGACGATCTCTCTGCATACGGATTTGACGCCAGCGTCATCTCTCTTCCCGGGCATTCAAAAGGATCCATCGGAATCCTGACCGCCGGTGGGGAGCTCTTCTGTGGCGACCTGCTGGTAAACACGGACAAGCCGGTTCTCAATTCCCTTACCGACGACTTAGCAGCAGCCAATGCCAGTCTCCAGAAACTGGGAAGCATGAGCATAGGTGCGGTATACCCTGGCCATGGTGGGCCGTTCCCAATCGAGGTGGTTAGCCGCAGTTAGACAACCCGACTACTTACAATCATTGTTTAACCGCAATCGAGAGTTCAAGAAGCGCCCAATGCCTCGCCGCAAGAGATCCATTACGCATGAGCATCGTTCCCCGTGCACAGGCATGGAATCGTGGTAATCCCGTTTCATACCCTGTGTGCGCTGGGTTTTAGGATCATACATATCACGGGCATCCCCACAAATTCCCCATAACGCTGGGCGGCGGCAGAGACCGCTTCCTCTTCGGCGGTGTTCAGCCGGGCAAACGGCGCGATTTCGATCACCACCGCACCTTTCTTGAAGGTGCGCCTCCAGCTGCCGGCGACCCGGCCTCCGATCAGGATCGTCGAGTTGAGCATCACATTCTCGCTGGCGTCCCGCCCTCCCTTCCGCCTCGCGTCAAATGAGGCATAGCCGATCAGGAATTCGTCATACGTCGGTAGTAAGCAGGCTGCCTGGGATGGTTCGGCTACTGGGGGCATAGACGCCGAGAACCAGTAAGTTTGGCCATCGATCACCTCATAGATAAGGTCGGTGGCAGCCATTTCAAGACCCGCTTTTATGTCCGCCACCGTCAGTCCAGACCACCAGGCAAAATCCCGTACGGTAGCTGGCCCATGACCCGTAAAGTAGCGCCGGGTGAGCTCAGCCAATGCCTCGTCTCGCACCAAGCTCCTGGCTTGCGGAGCGCGTTCATC
Source organism: Anaerolineales bacterium (assembly GCA_035291705.1). Taxonomy (GTDB): domain Bacteria; phylum Chloroflexota; class Anaerolineae; order Anaerolineales; family UBA4823; genus DATDRM01. Next base: position 7,938 of record DATDRM010000181.1, on the reverse strand, counting down.
CAGCAGGGCATAGGTAAATTGTTTTCCGCGCCGGGGGCCGCTGCACACAAGCGCATCCAATTCAGCACGCGATACAAGAAGAGCAAGCCGCAGCCCCTCGGCGAAAATTCCGGCTTCTGCCAATGCCAATCCAAGTTCTGTACGGGTGAGCTGCTGTCCACCCTGTAATGCTTTGGCGATGGCTGCATTACTGCGCGAGAACAGCGCCCCATCGAGTTCGAGCTGTCGATAGGTGGTAGCGCTCACGGCATTGACGCGCGCGGCTGTGAGTTCTTGCATCCAGCGAATATCGGCGGGGGTGACAAAATGCCAGGTAGGTCGCATGATATGTGTGCGCAGGATGCTTCCATCACTAAAAGCCCGTTCAATCGAGTCGTCCGTCGCGTTCTTCATTCGCAGACCAAGCGACCATTTTGCGCCCAAATAGTCCTGCGCCTGGACAGCGCCCAGCCAGGCGACAACCTCACCCGGGGTCGCAAACAGATCATGCGAGAGCCGTTGCTGATACAGTCGTCGGAGTGCAATTGCCATGTCTCTAATTGCCTGAAGTATAGAAGTATAATGGATACTTAGGATAAATTACATCCTAAATAAGTCGCTCGTAATTTGTGGGCCATGCAAAATGATTGTCAAAAGCTTGTCGGACTTTGTGGACCGCGCAAAATGATTGTCAAAGAGTAAATCAGTGAAATCTGTGTAATCCGTGTCCCTATCAAATACGTATAATTTATTGGTATAAGAGAACAAAATGTCCAGAGTGGCAATCGTCTTTCCCTATTTTCGCACCAGGGCGCCGACGGAGATGCTCTTTCCTCCCCTCGGGGCGGCCTTCCTGACCAGTCAACTACGCCAGCTGCGCATTGAAACCAGGGTCTTTGACTGTACCTTCGGGAGCTTCCGCCAACTGCAAAGGGACTTGATCGCCTACCAGCCGGAGATTGTGGGGATTTACTCCATGGTTTCTTTCAGCAGGAACACCTTCAGAATCGCCGAAATGGTCAGGGCGCATCTCCCCCATAGCCTGCTCGTCGCCGGCGGCCCCTTGCCCACCCTCTATCCCGAACGCTACAGCCGCCACTTCGACGCCGTGTTCCGGGGTGAGGCGGATTTGAGCTTTCCCCTCTTTTGCCAGGATTTCTTCGCCCATAACCTCTCTCGCCACGGGTTAGCAGACCTGGCGTTGCACAGCTACGCTGGTCTCTTTATCCAAAATGACGGTCTGCAAGTGGACAACCCGACCGTCCACTACAAAGCACAGGTGGTCAACTCCTTCCCCCTCCCGGATCGGAGCGACTTTGACCACGCCGCCTATCAAAAGGAATGGCTCGCTAAGACAGGCTCGGCGACCACCTCGATCATGATTACTCTTGGGTGCCCGTTCAATTGTGATTTTTGCTCCAGACCGGTGTTCGGCGGCCTCTACCGCCGGCGGGACTTGGAGCTGGTTTTTGCGGAGATCGACCAGATCCGCCGCCTGGGTTACAAGAGCCTGTGGATCGCGGATGATAACTTCACTTTAGACTATTCCTTCTTGAGCAGATTCTGCCAGCGCATGGCCCGCCAGCAGATGAGCTGGAGCTGTCTCTCCCGCGTGACCGGGATCACCGCCGAAATCGCCTCTGAGATGAAGCAAGCCGGCTGCCAGCGCGTCTACCTGGGGCTGGAGACGGGCGACCAGGTCACGTTGGAGCTGATGAACAAGAAGGCCTCTGTGGCAGAGGGCATCAACGCTGTGCACCATTTCCGCAATGCCGGGATCGAAGTTGCCGCCTTCTTTATTGTCGGTTACCCAGGTGAAACCATTTCTTCGATTGAGAAAACCTTCCAGCTGGCTCTAACTCTCCCCCTCGATTACATCTCTTTCAATGTGCCTTACCCGCTGCCTGGTTCCAGGCTGTTCGACCGCGTCAGCGGGCTGGACGAGAGAGATTGGAATAAAGAAAACGAAGTAACCTTTATCTATACCTCAGAGTTCGATCCACGCTGGCTGAGACGCCGTATTGGGCAGACCATGCAGGCCTTCGCCGAGAAGAAGATCTGACCTGGAGCGGATCGAAAAATCGCATTTCTGCGCGTTCTACTTCAAGAGTCTCAACACCAGATCGCTGGGCTTTTCAAACAGCCTCAGGAAGAGAGGCGCGGCCTTCCCCAACCGTCTTCTCATTTTAAACTGGACATGACCTTTGAGGATGCCAAACCACATCTTAATCTCAGAGAACTCGGAATCATAGATTAATACATGGCTCCAGAGCAGGCTTTCTTCTGGTCGCCAGGCGCGGAAAATTTGGTCCTTGACCCGCTCGTAGAGCGCCGTTCCAGGAAGCGGGTATGGCATGGTAAGTCCCAGGTAATCCAGGGGCAGTGCAGTGGCAAACCGCAACGTGTCCAGCACCGTTTCATCAGTTTCGCCAGGGTAGAAAAGGATGAAGAAGGCACCTACCTCCAGCCCGGCGCGGTGGGCGGCTTCCACCGCAAGGTGGGCTTGCGCGGTTGTGATCTGTTTCTTCATCAGCTTCAGGACGCGGTCATTTCCAGACTCGATGCCAAAGTAAATCCTGGCGCAGCCCGCCGCCTTCATCTCCACCGCAGTGGCGTAATCCAGGGTATCGACCCGTCCTAAGCACTCCCACTTGAATTGGAGTCCTCTTTTCTTGATCTCCGCACAGACCGCCAACACCCGGCGGCGGTTTAAGGTGAAGACGTCATCGGCAAAGGCGATGCGGTCATATCCCAGCGCCAGCGCCTCTTCGATCTCATCCACCACGCTCCCGGGTGAACGCACGCGGTATGTTCCCCCAAAGACGACATTGCTGCAAAACTCGCAGTCAAACGGGCAGCCACGCGTGCTCATTACCGTGGTGATCGAGTAACCGTATTTCTTCTTCCCAAATTGAATATAACTCTCATTTGGGAACATCCTCCGGGCAGGGAATGGAAGCCGGTCCAGGTCCTTATAAAAGGGTCGCTCCGCAGTCTCAAGATGGACTGCTTCCCCCGCCTCTCGGGCAAATGCTGGGTTGCGAAAGATAATGCCCGCTACGCAGCTCCAGTCAGTTCCTTGCTCCCAGGCGCTCAGCAGCTCGAGCAGCGTCTGTTCTCCCTCCCCGCGCACGACGACGTCGAAGTCGTCCAGGAAGGGAAGCGGGTCGCAGGTAGGCAGAGGGCCGCCGGCGATCAGCAGCCGGCAACGGCCACGTAGTTGCCTGGCAAACCACAGGCAATCTTCTACCAGGGTCACCATGCAATAGATGCCCACCACCTCTGCCCCCGTTGCCAGAGCCCGGTTCAGCGCCGCGTCTCTTTCCATAAAAGTACAGTCCAGCAGGTGTACAGTATGTCCTGCCTGCTGCAGGCTGGCAGCGATATACCCCAAACCGAGAGGAGGGAACCGGAAGACCGACCGGTCACGCCGGGGTTTAAAGAAGGGGTAAATCAGCAAGACGGAAGTCATGCCAGCCTTTCGATGCCCAAGGTATAGGCGAATCGCCGGCTGGTCGGCGGGAGGCAATACCCAAAACCAGACCAGGCCAGGCGCGAACCGATCAGCTCCCTCCCCCGGAACAGGCGCGCCCCATCGATTTGCTGGAGGGTAAAGGCCAGGTGATGGGCGCTGCTAAGGAAAGAAGCCCTCTCAGCAGTCACTTCATCCCAACTCCCGATCGCCTCTCCCCGCAGGAGCAAACCGCTGGAATCCGAATACGTGTCAAAGTGATAGGCTCCCTGCTCGTTCATCAAGATCATTTCTGTCACGCCAGCCTCCGGTACGCCAGTCGCATCGACCTCCACCGCAATGACCCCGGCCTGGGAATCGACGGTGTAGGTTACTTTCACCGCATAGTTGTACCCGGCCTCTTCAAAGGTGGTCTGCCAGCCGAAGCTGCTGCGCAGCGAATTGGATATAGCCGTCAAAGGCCCGCGCGCCGGGGGGAAACGGCGGTACACATCTGCCAGGTGGTTCTTTATCCAATAGAGCGATCTGCTCTTGACGCTCCCCAGGCTTTGACTTGTCAGCCTTTCCTCCAGGTTCATAAAAAATATGGCCTTTATCTCCTGGCATGATCTCTCCTCCGAGCATGCCAGCTCGATCCCTCCCGGAAAGATGGTTTTAACTCCCAGCTTGAGCACCGGAACGCCAAAACCTACCCCTTCTTCGGCCAGCTCTTGATCGTTGGAGATCAAAATCAGCCCTTTCTGCAATCGGGAAGTCGGGTAACTTTCTCCATTTGTGGAAACCGGCCCGATCTTCAGGCAAATTTCTGAGAATAATGGAATGCTGATGTCCATAATCAAACACATCAAATCAGTCCACCTCACGCCTGGCTTGTCAACAGATCGCCGCGCGCCCCATCTACCTGGGAGGGCGCGCTTTTGAAACAGGTGGCAACGATCCACCACCCCGCCAGGTGCCAGGGAATTACCAAGGCGATCCGCGCAACTAACCTGAACGTGCGCATTTCTTCCAGCAGATTCAACATCCTCTCCATGGCTTGCGGGAAATTCAGTGCGAGCAGCTGGGGCGGCGAGACATTAAAAATGGTGATTACTAGAGGGAGAATCCAGATTGCATTAAAAGCCAGGCTGTTGAGCTCTCCGCTCGCAGTTAAGATCAGCGCCAGGGGCAGGATCAAGATGACGTTCGGTTCTGACAACCAGCTGCGCGTGAGATAAAAAACCAGGATCATCCCCAGGCTTTTCCGCATCAGGTCCGTGAATCCAAATATGCCGCGCCTCAGCGTGTAAATGGCGATCCCCATCGCCGGCATCCAGGCCAGTCCCAAAAGCCACCAGCCTCCTGGAAGTAGATAAGTAGCCTTAAGCAGCTCGAAGAACGTCATCAACGACATCCCTCCGGCAACGGTGAAATGTGCGTTCCACCCTCGCAGGATTGGGCTTAAGTCCCACCCCCACACAAGGAATGGGAGCGTGCAGAACAGGATCAGGCTGGCAGAAAACCAGAGCGCATAGCGAAACGCCTGGCGAAACGATTTACCGAGCAGATAGAGGATGGCCACGGGAAATAACGGCAGGGCGATCGGCTTAAAGGCGATCGCTAAGGCAAGCAAGATCGCTGAACTTAGGGGCCTACCCCGATCCAGGCTGACCAGACATAAAAGCGACAGCCAGGCGACAATTGAATCGAACTGGCCCCAGGCGGGACCGAAATAAAGGACAGACGGACACAGCAACATAAAGATCCAGGCTTTTCGAATTACCGCAGCGTCCGTCCTTAAATTTTTAAGGATATCAGCCACCAGGTAAGCCAGACCGATATTGGCCGCGATCACCGGCAGCTTGATGGCCAGGTTGTAAACCATCAGGTTGGGCAGCAGTGCATACACGATCCGGTATAAGAATCCCAGCGCAAGCGGCCAGGGAGGCGGATAACCCACGCTGGTCATTCCCTGAAACGAGTTATTTTGGAATACCGCCGTGAGATCCTGAGCGACGTACGGGTTTTGCCCGCTGCCAACCAGGTATCCAGTGGCCATAAAGATGCGCATGTCGTAGGAGTGCCCGAAGAGAATCCCCAGGGCAAGTTGGAGAAGCACACTCAGCAGCAGGATAGACTGGTCCCGGGTAAAGCGTTGCTTCCAGACCCCGTTGACTCGCCCGATTGAGATGGAGCCACGCATCCTATGCCCCAGCATCCTATGCCCCTTGCTCTGGCCGGCTCTGCAGCATGGTCAGCGAAAACACGAAGGCATAGGCAGCCGTAAAGGGGATCAGGATCAACAGGACTCCAAAATTCGAATTCAAAATGGAATAGCCGATTGAAATCCCGCCCAGGCACACGGAAACCAACTCTAGCATACACACAAAATCCAACGACACCTGGTAGCGTTTATCGCGCCATTGCTCTTTTTTATACTGGACAGCGTACTTGGGAGTCCGCTTGAAAGCCCAACTTCTCTTCGTCAGCAAGGCTTTTCCAGCTTCGATAGTGTTGCTCAGGCTGATTCCGCACCCCAGGAAGAACAGGATCCCGAAACTGGATAATTTTCGCCACAAGGGAAGAGGCTGCGATTTTAGAACCCTAAGTGGAGGGATCCAGGCTGCAATGGTGCACAGCACGATTAACAAACCTGCCAGGCCCCAGAACAAGTAACGCGGCGAGAGGGAGACCGCCGTGCCGATCGCCCCGCTGTGTACGCTGCTTCGCAGGTTGGTAAGAATGCGGTCGATGTGGAAAACATCCACCCTCAGCAGAGTCGCCAGGCAGGCCAGCACAAAGGAGGTAAACATCAGGGGGTGGACTAAATAAGCGGTCAAATGAATGAACGCCTCCAGACGCTGCTTGAACCCGAAGTCCCGGTTGGACAGGAGAATGGGGAGCAGCTTCTTCGCTGTGCGCAGGGAACCGCAAGCCCAGCGGCCTTGCTGTTTCTTATAGCTGGGAACGGTCGGGGGCACCTCCCCCGGGCAGTAGAGGTCTCTCAGATACAGGACCCGGTAGCCCTCTATCTGGACGCGGTAGCTGGCATCCAGGTCTTCGGCCAGGGTATCCGCTTGCCATCCACCCGCCTGCAGAAGAGCCTTCGTCCTGAGGATTCCGCCGCTGCCATTGAAATTCTGCAAACATCCCGCGGCATATCTCCCGGCCTGCTCGATCAGGAAGTGGACATCGATCCCAATGGCAATCGCCCCAGTCAATACATTATAGTTGCGGTTGATGTGAGTCCACCGGCTCTGAATGATGCCCAACCGTTCATTCTGGATAAAAAAAGGAACACTGCGCACGAGAAAATCTGGCGGCGGGGTAAAGTCCGCATCGAAGACGGCGATAAACTCCTCCTCCGTTCGATCAAGCGCCGCCTGCAAAGCGCCGGCCTTATACCCTTGCCGGCTAAAGCGGCGCAGGACTTCGATCTCCAAATGCCTCGCCTGATAGTCTGCAACCTCTTGGTCGATCACTTCGACCGTCTCATCGTCTGAGTCGTCAATGATCACGATCTTCACCCGATCGATCCCATAGTTCTCGGCCATCCTGGCGCAGGCAGAAACCAGCCTGTGAATGACATACTTCTCATTGTAAACCGGCACGTGGATGGCTACCCGAGGTTTACCAGCCATCGAGTCTGGCGGCAGTCCCGGGGTTTTATACCGGCGGGCTGCACCGAGCAGGTAATAGTGATGGAATCCGTACAGGAAGAAAAGCAGGGTGAGCGCAATTGAAAAAACCAGGAAAACGGTTTGGATGATCACCGCAGAAGTTCCTTTGCCTGCTTATCCTGACCAAGGTCGCTAAATACCATACACGAATACGACGATATAGACCACCACCCCCAGGAAAGTAGCCAACATATAGAGCGCATAAGCTGCCCGCATGACGAGCTTGTAATTTGTGAAGCGCATGTTTTTGGGTAAGAGGCCATTTCCCACTAAGACAACGTAGACCCCCAAAATCAAGCTAACTGATCCAACGAGAGCATGAAAAGTCGTGATCCCGTATGAACCCTCGCCCAGCTTGCCGGGGATACCAGGCAGGATGAAAATCACATAGGAGCTGACCATCACAATCAAGACGACAACCGTGTTCAACAATACCGCCCAGGTTTGCACCCGGCGATGGGCTGTATAGCGTCGGAGGACGGCCAGCCGCCACCCAAGTGTGAACAGCGCCGCCGTCAAAAACATCAGGATCAGCGAAATATCAGATATGAAGGGAGCTTCCGTACCCAAGAATCCGGGATACTTGAATAAATCGCCCATAATTCCTCAAAGAAGGACCTATAAATGTATATTCGTATAATAACGCCGTTTGGATGTATTGACCTGTGTAGATCGTGGTGCGAAACTCACTCAAGCCGCCGTCCTCGGCCGCGTCCTTCCATCGGGATGGCGCAGGTAGCACTTTTGCACCAGTAATTATTTAGTTTGCAACCAGGCAAAAGTACCGGAATACCGCCTGGTCGAGGCGGAAAAGCATCGTCGGGTGAA
>DATDRM010000180.1:0-6458 GCA_035291705.1 Anaerolineales bacterium | reverse complement strand
ATTGGCGGCCACCTGGTTCCTCCCCGATTGTTTCGCAAAATAAAGGGCGTTATCGGCAGCAGTGACGAGCTCTTCTGAGATCGAGACGCGCGCCATGGGCCAGGTCGCAACCCCCATGCTGTCCGCCACCGAGAGGGATTGGGTCTCATAACGGATGGGCGTTGTCTCGATCATGCGCCGGAGTCGTTCTCCCAAGGGGTCTTTATTCGTTCAACCTAACTTCTGAGATAGTGTGTAGAGCATTACCCCCGCCGCGACCGCCAGGTTCAGCGAGGTCACGTGCCCGCGCATCGGCAGGCGGATCAATTCCTGGCAGACCCCGTCTTGTTCAGTAGTGAGCCCCTGGCGCTCGCTGCCCATCAATAGAATTAGCGGACGCTCATAGGTCGCGATTTCCCGGTAATCGCGACTGGCATGCGCCGAAGTTCCATATATATGATAGCTGTGCTGATGCGCCCAGTGGGCAAAATCCGCAAACGAAGTCATCAACACGGGGTGCCAGAAAATAGCTCCCATGCTGGCGCGCACCGCGCTGGGGTGATAAGGGTCTGCGCTCGCGTCGAGCAGTAACAGCCCGCTGGCGCCTACCGCGTCGATCGTGCGCAGGATCGCCCCGAGGTTGCCTGGATCCTGTGGGGCGACCAGCGCTACCCCCCAGAGAAAATTGTTTGGGGCCAGCTGATCCAGACTAACCCAACGCTGGCGCGCCACGGCGATGATCCCCTGGGGATTGTCCTTATCGGCCAGGGAGTCGAATACGGCTGGAGGGGTGGCATAACAGGGTACGCCCCTGCTGGTTTGCTCTGCGATCAGACTTAGGGCAAATTCGCTGTGGAGGTAGTCCGGGGCAAAAAAAATGGACTCCAGCGTCGCGCCGGCTTCCACGGCTGCACCGACATGGTAGATGCCTTCTATTAGAAAAAGGCCGCTTACCTGTCGGTGCTTGCGCTCGCGCAAGGCACGCGCGTGCTTGACTTTGGGGTTATTCCGGCTGTATATTTCTTCCACGACAGGATGTTAGCCCCCTTGGATTACCAACTGGCAGCTAAGTGACTTGTCTCGGCACCCAGGCCATGACTGTGGTACCCTCTCCCGGCTCGGAGGCGATCTCGACGTTCCCGCCGACTTTATGAGCGCGGACGTGCATGTTCGAGAGACCATGCCCGAGGGTGACGCTCATCTTGCGCAAGTCGAAGCCTCTACCATTATCAGCTACTTCCAGGATGACACGATCATTGTTGGTCCACAGGTGGACGTTGACCTGCGGGGCACGCGAATGCCTGGCGACATTGGCTAAAGCTTCCTGGCAGATATGAAACAGGGCGGTAGCGTTGGGCGTGGGCAGGGTAACCAGGCCGTTCTTCGGCCCGACCAGGGTTGCCTGGGTGCGTGAGTTGGCGATGAACTCATCGACCAACTGCTGCAACCCTACCATCAGGTCTTCACCCCGAAACTGGCGTGGGCGCAGGTCGAGGATATAGGAACGGATATCACGGATGGCGTTATTCAATCCCTCAATGGCTTGCTCGATCTTCAGGCGGGCCATCCTGGGGTCTTCCTCAACCGCGCCTTGAGCATAGTCCAGCGCCAGGCCAACGGCATAGATCGACTGGATGATACCATCGTGGAGGTCCATGCCGATCCGCTCGCGCTCTTCCAAGACGGCGAGCCTCTGGGCTTGGCGGTGGAGGCGAGCGTTTTCAATGGAAAGTCCGGCCCAAGTGCCGATCGACAAGAGCAGGTCAAGGTTGCGTTTGTCGAGATGACGCTCCTGCTTGGCCACCACACACATCACTCCTAACACGTTGCCCCGCGATGTCAGGGGGATGCAGGCAATACAGCAAAAACCGGCCTCGATCACGGCCCGGCGGAAATAACGGGCTTCTTTCTGGGGGTTAACGCTGACCAATGGGATACCCGTCTCAGCGACCTGGCCGACCGGCCCTTCCCCCACCTGGAAACTGTCACGCGTCCAAATAGATAGAAAACCATCCCCAATATGCAAGGCAAGCCGTAAAAAGTGCCCGCTTTCCTCTCTCAAGAAAATTTCCCCGGCTTCGACATCGAGATGATCCATCACCCGGCTCAAAGTCTGGTTGAGGATCTCATCAATTTCCAGCGAGCTGGCCATAGTGGCCGCCATATCATTGATCAGAGCCAGGTCCTCAGTGCGCCTGGTGAGAGCTTGATCGCGTTCGGCCATCCCCTGGTATAAACGCGCGTTGCTGATCGCAACGGCGGCGTAAGCTGCCAGGGTTTCGATCACGCGCTCGTCATCTGTGGTAAACTCGAAGTGATCTTCTTTGTCGGTGAGGTAGATTAATCCCAGCAGATGTTCCCCCAACAGGATCGGCACACCAAGAAATGAGTGCATCACGGGGTGGTGAGGCGGAAACCCCCCGCTGCGCGGGTCGGCGCCGATATCAGGAATGCGAATGGTCTGCCGCTCCTGCTTTAAGGCCCCCAATAACCCCATGCCGACCGGAGGATCACCGGTAAGGCGGATCTCCTCGGGCGTCATCCCCACCGGGATAAACTGCAGCAATTTGCCGCCGTCATCCACGACACCCAGGGCCGCATAGCGCGCCTTGGCCTGTTCACGCGCCAAATGAATGATCCGCTGGAGAACTATATCCAGAGACAGATCCCGCACCAATTCCAAGCTGGCCAGGTGGAGAGCAGCCAGTCGTTCTTCTAATTGTTCACGCGTCAACAATACCATTGTATGAACTCATCCCCCCTTTATTTTACTCGAATTCTGTCTGAATTGGTAACTATTAAGATTTGATAGTTTTTGCCAGGAAAGCGCGGCTATCAATGCTTGCGTGGTTAATCCTGGCGAAGGAGAAAGAGCGATCAAATGACGACTGCTTCCAGCGGGTCACGCCTGCCCGGGTTTTATAACCTCAGCCTGAAAGAACGCCGCGCGCTACTGCTGCGCGGGGGTTGGCTGACTGAAGAGGAATTTAATGCCTTGAGCGGCGAGGTGGGCCTTACCGCAGCCCAGGCCGACCATATGATTGAAAACGTCGTTGGGCTGTACGCGCTGCCATTAGGGATAGCATTGAACTTTCTCGTCAACAATCGGGAGGTGCTGGTGCCTATGGCGATCGAGGAGCCATCGGTGGTGGCAGGGGCGTCTTTCATGGCTAAGCTGGCGCGGGCAGGTGGTGGTTTTACCGCCCAGACCACCCCGCCCGAGATGATCGGCCAGATGCAGCTGTTGGATGTGCCTGACCTTGCCGCAGCCCGCCAGGCTCTGCTCGATCAGAAGGATCGCTTACTGGCTGAGGCTGCCCAAATCGACCCTGTTCTGCAGCGCCTGGGAGGCGGTCCGCGCGATATAGAAGTGCGCCTGATCGATTCTCCTCCGATCGGCCCCTTTTTAGTGCTACATCTGATCTACGATGTGCGCGACGCGATGGGAGCTAACGCCGTCAACACGGCAACGGAGCGGCTGGCCCCCCTGGTAGAAGCGATCAGCGGCGGACGCGTCCACCTGCGGATCCTTTCTAACCTGGCCGACCGCCGCCTGGCGAGCGCCCGGTGTACCATCCCCCTCACCGAGCTGGCTTTTGAGGGTTACCTTGCAGAAGATGTGCGTGACGGGATCATCGCAGCCTGGGCGTTCGCTGCGGGTGATCCCTACCGGGCGGCGACACACAACAAGGGCATCATGAACGGAGTGGACGCGGTGGTGATCGCTACCGGCAACGACTGGCGAGCGATCGAGGCAGGCGCCCACGCCTACGCCGCCCGCGGCGGGCGATATACCAGCCTGAGCACGTGGGGAAAAGATGGCGAGGGCAACCTGATCGGTTCGCTGGAGATGCCGCTGGCGGTAGGGATTGTCGGGGGTGCGACCAAGGTTCACCCCACCGCAAGGGCTGCCCTGAAATTGATGGGCGTCAAAACCGCGGCAGAATTGGCCGAGATCATTGTCTCGGTGGGGCTGGCGCAAAACCTGGCGGCCTTACGCGCCCTGGCAACGGAAGGCATCCAGCGTGGGCACATGTCACTGCACGCCCGTCAGGTAGCCATCGCCGCTGGCGCCCAGGGAGAGGTTATCGAGCGCCTGGCGAAGCAGCTGGTGGCTGAGAAGACCGTGCGGATCGACCGGGCGGACGAGATATTGAGAGAGTGGACGAACGAAGAATGACGAATGCATTCCTCCGTCCCTGGTCATTCGTCGCTCATCGGTCATCAAGCGATCATAAGCAAGGAGAGCAAACCAACTCATGAGTGATCCAACCCTGCTCAAACCTTCCCGCCCGGTCGGGATCGCCGGTTACGGGGCGTATGTCCCCCGCTACCGGCTGCCAGCTAGCGAAGTCGCCCGGGTCTGGACGGACGGCGAAGGGGGCCTGCCGATCAAAGAAAAAGCCGTCGCCGGGATTGATGAGGACGTTGCCACGATGTCGGTGGAGGCGGCCCGCAACGCGATGGCGCGCGCGGGCGTATCACCGAGCCGGATCCGCGCCGTATGGGTGGGCTCCGAATCACACCCCTATGCTGTCAAGCCGACCTCAACCATCGTGGCAGAAGCGATCGGCGCAGTGCCCAATGTACAAGCTGCCGATTGGCAGTTCGCCTGCAAAGCCGGCACGGAGGCCATGGTGGCGGCGATCGGCTTTGTGGGATCGGGTATGGCTTCCTATGCCATGGCGATCGGCATGGACATCGCCCAGGGTCGTCCAGGTGATGCTCTGGAGTACACCGCTGGCGCGGGCGGTGCAGCCTATATCCTCGGGCTAGCTGAAGACTCCCTGGCGACGATCAACGCCACCTACTCCTACGTGACCGATACGCCTGACTTCTGGCGGCGCGCCTACCAGAAGTACCCTGAACACGGGCAGCGCTTCACCGGCGAGCCGGCTTACTTTGCCCATATCAGCGAGGCGGGCAAAGCCTTGATGGATGCGACGGGCACCAGCGCGGCCGACTACAGATACGCTGTGTTCCACCAGCCTAATACCAAGTTCCCGCAACGGGTAGCCGGCATGCTTGGCTTCAACCAGGAGCAGATCGCGGCTGGCCTGCTGGTCCCGGTGATCGGCAACACCTACGCCGGGGCAGCCATCATCGGGCTGACCGCCGTGCTGGACATCGCCGAGCCCGGCGATCGCATCCTGATGGTCTCCTTCGGGTCAGGGGCTGGCTCCGACGCCTTCGATATCCAGGTCACCGAGGCCATTCGAGAGCGGCGTGAGCGCGCCCCAAAGACCAGCGATTACATCGCCCGCCGCACCGAGATCGACTACGCGACCTATAGCCGGATGCGCGGTAAGCTGGTGATGAAATAAAACGTGAAACTTGAAGCGTGAAACGTGATGCGTAAGGCGCATCTTCATGGTTTACGTTTTACGAGTTGGAGGATCGATGACAGACGTCGTTATTGCTGGCGTAGGGCAAACCCCGGTCGGGGAACATTGGGACATCTCGCTGCGCGAGCTGGCATTGAAGGCAATCGAAGCCGCCCGGCAGGACGCCGGCGGGTTAGCCCCGCAAGCCTTGTTCGTCGGCAACATGCTCGCCCCATCCATTTCCGGCCAGGCGCATCTGGGCGCGCTGATCGCTGACTTCGCCGGGTTAACGGGGATCGAAGCCAGCGCGGTCGAAGCGGCCGGGGCATCTGGAGGGGCGGCGCTGCGCCAGGCATACCTGGCGGTCGCAGCCGGTGCAGTCGACGTGGCGCTGGTGGTTGGTGTCGAGAAAATGACCGACCGGACTGGCAGCAGTGTGGAGGCTGCCATTACAACCACCATCGACGGCGACTTCGAAGGCGTTCAGGGCCTGACGCCTACCGCCCAGGCTGCTTTGCTCATGCGCCGGTATATGTACGAGTTTGAAGTAGCCCATGAATGCTTCGCCGGTTTCCCCCTCATCGCCCATGCCAACGGCGAGAGCAACCCAAACGCCATGTTCCGCAAGGCGATCAGCGCCGAAACCTATCGGCGCGCCGGGATGGTTAGCGATCCGCTCAACATGTTTGACGTCGCCCCGAACGCCGACGGCGCAGCGGCCCTGCTCTTGACCCGCGCCGAGCTGCTGCCGGCGGGCTTTCTGCACCCCCTGGTACGCATCTCGGGGTCGAGCATGGTGACAGACACCCTTGCCCTGCACGATCGCCCAGACCCGCTGGCATTCCACGCAGCCCGCCTTTCAGTGGAACGCGCCTGCCGCCAGGCTGGAATTCTGCCTACGGATGTCAACCTGTTCGAGTTGTATGATGCTTATTCGATCTTCGCCGCCCTTTCTCTAGAGGCCGCCGGTTTTGCCGGGCGGGGCCAGGCGTGGCAGCTCGCCCAGGACGGCGACGCACATCCGTTGCGTTTAAACCTGCATGGTTCCCTGCCGATCTCGACTTTCGGCGGGCTGAAAGCGCGCGGCAACCCCGGGGGTGCAACCGGCGTTTACCAGGCAGTCGAAGCCGTTATACAGCTGCGCGGCCTGGCCGG
>DATDRM010000179.1:0-11788 GCA_035291705.1 Anaerolineales bacterium | reverse complement strand
GACTCGGCTACTTTAACTCTCAGCCAGCTGCGGCCTCCACAACAGGCCATCGTCCAGCGCGTGCGAGACGCCGATCCCCAACTGCTGCGCTATCTGAGCGAGATGGGGTTGAAGCCAGAAGCGCATGTGAAAATCCTGGATTACTCGCCTTTCGACGACAACCTGCACTTAAAAATTGAAGGCAACGAAGAAGCTGTCGTGCTCGGGCCGAGCGTCACCAGCCAGGTCTATGTGGAGCTGACTGAGTAGAGCCGGGGAGCGCGGCTTTGCTAACAGGTACACAGGTACAATAGGAGGGAATTATGAGATATGAGATGGGTCAGTGGTCAGTGAGCGGTAATCTAGACTGCGAGGATCAACCGATTTCAGGAATGGGTATGGGAGGGGCATTTTTTGAAACATTGATTTCGTGAAAACAAAGCAAAACAAATCCTGCCAGTGGGGATACATGGGGGTATTTAGTTTCTAGAACAATTGTACAGATTTTGGCGAATAAGGGAAGGGTGATTTAGGGGGATCTAGTGGGGGATTTTTCATGAATGAAAAGCAAATTGTAGATAGGGAAATCCCTATAATCTGGTAGGAAACCTCCCAATTGACGGATGCGATTTCCAGAGCTATAGTTGAATTCTGAAAAGACTGAGAAGATGGCATTGATGCTGTCTTTTAGACTCGTAGAGCGACTACGAGCTTCAGCCTAAATCCTTAAGGGAGCTTCAGGAGGTAAAAAATGTCTCTATTAGGTTTGGCCATCTTGCTCCTCATCGCGGCGATGGCGGTGGCTGGGCAGGCGTGGGCTGGGTTTGGGAGCCGGATTCTGTTCGAGCGTGGAAAATGCCTGAAAACGCCGCAGAATCTCAGCTATCCGCCGCACTCTTTGTCAGGTTTTGTTTTTATGTTCCACAGATATGACTACATTTCCCTTTTTCTGTCCTGTTTCGACATACCTGTGAGCCTCGGCTGTCAGTTCCAACGGATAACGTCTATCTATGACCGGTTTTATCTTCCCCGCCTCAATAAGTTCTTTGAGGAAAAGTAAATCTTCAGTCTTTTGGTTTGCCGCCCCAATTATTACTTTCTTGCTGCTTCTCATCGAAGTCCATCGCCCTCGAACCATCTGGGTCAGCCCAGGGTTCCCTAATAGATAGCGTCCATTTTGTTTAAGCGATCTTACACTGCCTGAAAACGAACTCTTGCCCATCACATCAAAAATAACATCATAGGTCTCAGCGCTTTTGGTGAAATCCTCTTGAGTGTAATCAATGACATGGTCTGCACCAATCGAGCGCAGCATGTCCAATTTGCCCGTGCTGTCCACACCAGTCACTTCCGACCCAAAGTACCTGGCAAGCTGTACTGCAAAAGTACCGATACTTCCGCCGGCACCAATAATCAAAACCTTTTGCCCGCTTTGGATATTTCCTTTTCGAAGAAAATGCAATGCCTCAAGCCCCCCAGTAGGAACGGCGGCGGCTTCCTCATAGGTCATATTGGTCGGTTTACTTGCCAATACCCCCATTTTGGGTTCTTCAGGCAGACATTTGTACTCGGCGTAAGTACCAAAACCAAAACCGGTAGTTGCAAAAACCTGGTCACCTTTCTTAAACAGCTTAACATCTTTGCCTACTGATTCAATTTCCCCGGCTAGCTCCTGCCCAAGTATGGTAACTCTTTGGGGTTTTTTGATACCTACATAGATCCGCATAGGAAGCGACAACCAGACAGGGAATTTGAGACTTCGCATCTCACAGTCGCCAGCGGTTACGGTTGTCGCGTATATTTTTATCCGTACTTCGTTATCCTTGGGAGCTGGTATTTCTAGTTCTCGCAATTCGAGAACATCCGGTGGGCCGTAATTTGTCCATACGATCGCTTTCATGAGGGTCATTCAAATTCACCTGTGAATGAAAATAAACAGAGAGTGGGGAATCTCATGGGTTTGCTTTAAGATTCAACCGCGGAGACAGGGAGAACGCGGAGAATACACTGTAAAATATCTCTGTTGACTCTATATGCTCCGTAGTGATGGGATTCCGTAAGCGGTGAGGGTTGTTATGCGCCATTATGCCCCACCGTGATGACGACATTTCCCTTTTTGTGGCCTGTTTCGACATACCTGTGCGCCTCGGCAGTTTGTGCCAATGGATAGCATCTATCGATGACCGATTTTATCTTCCCCGCCTCAACAAGTTCTTTTATGAATATTAAATTTTCCGTCGTTTCGCTCGTTGAAGATCGAACGGAAAGATAGATTCCACTTTTCTTTAGCGAGCTTTTACTGCTTGAAGCCGAAGTCTTGCCTACTGCGTCAAATATAACATCATAGGTCTGACTGCTTTTGGTAAAATCCTCTTTGGTGTAATCAATTACCTTATCGGCTCCCAGAGATTTCACCATTTCTATATTCGTGGTACTACAGATCCCTGTGACTTCCGCCCCGAAGTACTTGGCAAGCTGTATCGCATAAGTACCGACACTACCAGAAGCGCCTAAGATAAGAACTTTTTGTCCGCTCTGGATACTTCCATTTTTAAGAATATATAATGCTGTCATTGCCCCGACGGGCACGGCTGCGGCTTCCCCATAGCTCATATTAGCCGGTTTAATAGCCAGCACACCTGACGGCCATTCTTCAGGCAGACACACGTACTCGGCATTAGCGCCAACACTCAAACCGGTCGTAGTTCCAAAAACCTGGTCACTTTCCCTGAATCGTTTTACGGCTTCGCCTGCTGATTCGATTACTCCGGCCAACTCATGTCCAGGTATCTTTTTTCTCCTCGTGCCAAACACTCGTAATGGGAGAAATAACAAGGGGTGGAGTTTTCGAAGTATAACGTCCCCTCTTGTTACTGTTGCCGCATGTACTCTTATCAGTACTTCATTGTCTTTTGGAGTTGGTTTTTCTACTTCTTTGAGCTGAAGAACTTCCGGCGGTCCGTATTTTGTCCAAATAATTGCTTTCATATCAGTGACCAGGCTCCACAGTGATGACTACTTTTCCTTTGGCGTGTCCACCTTCAAGATACCGCATCGCTTCAGGGACCTCACTTAACGGATAACGTTTATCGATAACAGGCACTACTTTGCCGGCTGCAAAAAGCTCTTCCAAAATCGCCAAATCTTCTTGATTGTTTGGTTTCCACATCACGATTCCCATTTTCTTAGTCCCAATCATTGAAATCAATGGTCCTAGTAAAAAGCCTTGAAGAATTGCAGACAGGGAACCTCCGACCATAACAAAAATTCCATTGGGACTCAAAGCACGCTTGTAATCGAAAATCGAGCGAGATGCCACAACATCAAGAATTAAGTCATACCGCTGCCCACTTTTGGTGAAATCCTCTTGAGTGTAATCAATGACATGGTCTGCACCAATCGAGCGCAGCATGTCCAATTTACTCGGACTGTCCACGCCAGTCACTTCAGCTCCAAACGATTTGGCAATCTGCACCGCAAAGGTACCCACACCACCACCCGCGCCATTGATCAAAACCTTTTGTCCTGGCTGAATCTCTCCTTTATCCGATAGAAGAAAACTTGGCGAAGATGATCCAACACCTCGAAGATTCTGCAGGGCATTGGCTCCTGCTGAAGGTATTGCCGCGGCTTCCTCAAATGTCATCCTGACCGGTTTCAGCCGTAAAGCTTTTTCAGGAACACACACATACTCCGCAAAAGCGCCATAACCCAACGGGGTAGACAAGTCTCCCCATATTTCATCACCTGGCTGAAACTGCTTTACGTTTCTGCCAACTGCTTCAATCCGCCCGGCGATGTCAGATCCGAGGATCTTATGCTTTGGTTTTAGAGGCCCTCCGAAACGGGCACTCCAATTTCCTCTCAGGGTTTCTAAATCAGCCGCATTTATGGATGCAGCGTAAATTTCTACCAGGGCTTCATCCTCCTTGGGAGTTGGTCTTTCCACCTCCTGAAGATGAAGAACATCCGGTGAGCCGTATTTTGTGTATACAATTGCTTTCATGTTGTATTCCGCTTAGATTGCTACTGTCTCCACGCCCGATGTATCGATAGAGTCTATCCGCCGCTCTGCCATTTCTGGCACTGCATCCGCCAGATGTGCCATTTCAGCACTGACGCCCCACAGCCTCTTGGCGACTGCACTATCGGCAGCTTGTGGAGCCGGTTGGTTTGCTTTGCAATCCACGAAGTATTTTCCAGTAATGCTATGCACCTCTGGTGAGGACGCCAGGTAGATGGATGTTTCCGCACCTCTTTCCGGGGAATGTGCAATTAGAGGTACAACTGCCCTGATGATATTCATGAGGAAGCCAGGATTATTTTTCCCGAATCCCGTACTCGTAAAGCCTGGATGCAACGCATTCACAGTCACGCCTGTTCCTTCTAAGCGGCGAGCTAATTCCATCGTAAACAGGATAATCGCGAGTTTTGAATTGTCATACGCCTTGGGACTATAGTCCCGTTCGCCTTGAAGGTTGTCGAACTCGATTTTGCCGGAGGTATGCGTTCCCGACGATACATTGATGATCCGTGCCGGGGCGCTGGCTTTGATCGTTTCGAGGAGCAAATTAGTCAGCAGGAAGTAAGCGAGATGATTGAGTGCAAAAGTCATTTCGATGCCATCAACGCTGAGTTGACGCTGCATGAAGACCGCACCCGCATTGTTGAGCAAGACGTGAAGGTGCGAATATTTGTTCTTGAACTCATTTGCCAGGCGTCGAATTCCCTGCTGCCGACGACAAATCCGCCAGCAGTGAGTCCACTTTGTTATTGCCGCTGGCTGCGCGGATTTCCTCAACAACCTGGGAGGTTTTCTGAGCATCCCGCCCAACAATTACGACAGTTGCGCCCATTCGAGCGAGTTCCTGGGCTGTACTTTTCCCGATACCGTTGGTACCGCCTGTAATCAGGCAAATCTTTCCTTGCATCGTCATCATCGTTTCTCCTTCATTCTTCGGATTGCATTTGCTGTCGTCCTTTCCAGCCTTCGAGGAATCTTGCATATGGGTTTCCTTGCGGCAGGTGCAGCGGATTTGTCAGCTTTAGTTGTTATGAGCCACCGTGATGACGACTTTTCCTTTGGCGTGTCCTTCTTCTAGATAGCGGAGAGCTTCTGCGACTTCACTCAACGGGTAACATCTATCTATCACAGGTACTACTTTGCCGGCTTCAAGAACCTCTTTCAAAAAAGCTAAATCCTTTTGATTGGGTTTTGCCTGCAAGTTGCCCATTTTCTTCTCCCCCTTCATCGAAATCCATGGTCCTTGGAGCATAGCTTGGGTCATTTGATCCATGGACCCTCCGCTCATGACATAAATCCCCTTGGGATTTAGTGCGCGTTTATAATCTGAAATCGAATGATAACCATTGACAGCCAGAATCAGGTCGTAACGGTGTCCATTCTGGGTGAAATCTTCTTTAGTGTAATCAATAACATGGTCTGCACCCATCGAGCGCACCATGTCCATTTTCCTCGTGCTGCACACAGCCGTGACTTCAGCCCCGAATGATTTGGCAATTTGCACCGCAAACGTACCCACACCCCCAGATGCGCCATTAATCAATACCTTTTGCCCTGGCTGAATCTTTCCTTTATCGCGTAGGCCCTGCAGGGCGGTGACTGCTGCCATAGGCACAGCCGCTGCTTGCTCGAAGGATATATTAGCCGGTTTCAAGACCAATGCATCTTCACGAGCGCATACATACTCAGCAAAACCGCCCAAACCACACCCGGATATATCCCCGAATACCTCATCTCCTGGCTTAAACTGCTTTACTTTTCTGCCAACCGCTTCTACCCGTCCCGCTATGTCCGCTCCGAGTATCTTGTTTTTGGGTTTAAGAAGCCCAGAGCTCAGGCGGATCAAGAACGGGTCAGCTCTCAGGTGATGGAGGTCAGCTGCATTTACGGATGCCGCATGAATTTTTATTAAGACTTCTTCGTCCTTGGGCGTAGGTTTTTCTACGTCTTTTAATTCAAGAACATCGGGGGAACCATATTCTTCGTATACAATTGCTTTCAATTGGGTAACCTTTCATGTATTGGATGTGCTCAAACAACCTTCGTTTGGATCAGTTTATGACAGACGCGAACGCGATTGCATGGTTCATTGCAATCGCGTTCATTAGTCTTATACAGTTTCGCCTTGAGCAAGCGCTATGTTAATCGGACTGACTTCAGCGTTACGCCACTTCCATGCATACCCGACAATTAGCGCAGTACACGCAATTTCTATAGCTGAGAAAAATGCGTAATATGTAGTTGGCACGGCAACAAATAGCGTCACGGTCAGAAACGCAGTCATGAACGCGCCTGCGATGATGTTCGCCCAGCGATTTGCCCGGTACTTCAATATCCGAGACAGGAGGACCATCGAAATCGGAATCATCATCAAGATGGAGCCGAACAACAGGAATCCTTCGGTCAATTCAATGGACCCATGTTTAACTGGATCCATCAATGTAACAACATCGCCGTAGGTATAAGTGAGCATTGCAAATAGCCATAGTGTCGAAAGTAGTACTTTTGGATCCATTCTTTCTTTGGTAATCATCGTATTTTCTCCTTGGGTTGTATGTGGAATGAATAATCTTACGCATAACGCTTATCTGCTTTCTTTTTCAATTTCCTTCCTCCCGAATATTAAATTCGGGAGGTGTCTTGTCTATTCCATGCATCCAGCGAACCTAATCGGCTCCGGTTTGGACAGGCTGGGGCCTTGCCATGCCAGGCAAGGGTTCCGATGCTGGCTCTCGCCGTTCTGACAAGAGCGAATATCCCAACCAGGTCAGAGCTAACCCCATCGGCACCGCCATAATCCGATCGAGCGGGTGTGGGAGCAGCGCACCTGCGAGGACCGACACAGCCGCGAAAGCAAGCAGGCCGGCCGCCCAGCGCGGCAGGATGCCGGCGCGGAACGTCGCGATGCCAAACAGCAGGCCGCCGAATATATACCCCAAAAACCCAGCAAGCTTGTATACCACTGCGAGGGCTCCGAGGTCCATCCCGCCGGTGGACCCACTGGCCAACCCCAAGATGCTCTCCACAAACTTCGGCGCCTCGGTCGCCAACAGCGGCAAGATAAAGGCTTCGGCGAAGGCAAAGGGCAGTGTGAGCACAAAGAAGAGGCTAAACAGCAGATAGCCTGCCAGACCCAGCCAACCGGCCTTTTCCGCTTGCCTGGCGTAAAGCCCCGTAATGCCGAGCAACCCGAGGAGGCACATGGCCGTCTTCAACGAGGTGACGATTGCCCACGTGCTGGTGGTGACTGACGATAGAATGTCAGGTGGATGGATCGGCTGAATAGCAATAAATATGATCCCTGCCGCCATAGCTGGTAAACCTGCCCAACGGATGAGTTTCGAGGCTGTTGGCTTCTTGTTCTCCTTGATCACGGTCTGGCGATTGGTATTCGCAAGTTTACCTCCTTCACTAATTGTGGTCTTTCTATTGATGTTCATTGTTTGTCTCCTTTTTTGAACGATATGGATGAGTTTCATTGAATTAGACTTGAGTGACCGAGACCAATGGCATTCCCAAATCACGCACTTTTTTTAGCAATCCATGCAACGCAGCCTGATCGACCGCGGGACCGGTCAAAAGTGTATTGCCGTTGTCCTCCAGGGTGATGGTCGAGCCCTCAAACCAGTCTGCCCTTGGGTGACCCAGATGGCCCTTGATCCTGATTTCATAGATCACTGGCTGACCTGGATCAGTTTTTGGGGAGCGTTTGTTCGACATTAGCGTGTACCTCTTGTGGCCGGCCATCACAGTCCGTGCCACCTATTCAATGTAGAGTTAGTATATCTACAATGTGGCATTAACGTATAGACACTTAAGTGTTGTTTGGAGGTGTTGTTTTTGGGGTACTGAGGGGGAAGAAGATCGAAAGCTTTGGCTTAAGAGACTGCTGGCTAAAGCCCCCTTCAGGGTGCGTGCAGTGCTTGATACCAGGTATGCCGGTAAACTGACGTTTTGGTTACAACAGATCCAACTCGCGGGCACGTGCTACCGCTTCGGTGCGCCTTTGGACCTGTAGTTTGCCAAAGATTTTCCGATTGTGCCCTTTAACAGTATTCAAGGCGAGGAAAAGCCGCTCGCTAATCTCACGATTCGAGAGTCCCTGGGCAATGAGTCGTAGTACTTCTAACTCGCGTTGGCTCAGAGGCTCATCCAATTCAGATTTAGGAGCTTGTGTTTGCGATGAGATAGCTTGTTCTGTTTCATCGAAGGGGAATGCTGTTAGTAACCGCTGAACATAATTTGGTGCAATCCCTCGATTAAGGGTTTCGTTGAGCAGATAAGCCATCGATTGACCTTCATCCACAAAGATGCGGATGAATCCGCCGGGCTCTGCCAGTGCCAGCGCGTCACCCAGCACTTTTACAGCCCTGTCCATTTCGCCATTCGCTCGCAGAGCGACCGCATGGAGCGCGATCGCCTGTAGAACCATAACCTTGAGCCGTTCATCCTCCCAACCCTTTGCCTCCACCTGCTGGCGTAATGGCTCCAGCACCGCCAATGCCGTGGCCGGGTCTCCCTGGGCCAGATGTACCCGGGCCTGGCTGATGGGGAGTTCGTGCTTCACAGCCAGATGAGCGGCTGCAGCCAGATTTCCCTGGTGAAGCATCGTAATCACCTGAGCGGCAGCAATCTCAGGCATCATAAACTCGAAGTTATGCCGACGCACGAACTCTTCAGCCTCATCCAAAACAGCGATCGCGCCGGATACATCTCTCTGAGCAAGCCTCAGGCGGGCAAGAAACACCCCATACGAAGCGGAGGTGCTGACGCTTTCCATCTGCCGCGCCAGTTGGGCGCATAGTTGCCCGTGCTGTTGGGCGGCAACAAGATCATTCCATTCGTAGTAGATACGGGCCAGACCAAGAAACGCTTCACTGGCCATCCTTTGCGGCGGATCACCTGCCAATTGCAGGGCGCGCCTGTAGGTCTCTGTCGCCATAGAAAGTTGATTGTCTGCTTCCTGTAATTGACCGAGATTTATTGTAGCCGCTGTGGTGTAGATGGAGTCCCCAAACGACTTACCGATAGATATAACTTCGTTATAGGCCTGGCTGGCCGCGGCGCGGTCTCCCTGAAGCTGATAAGCATACCCCAGCGTCCAGGTAGTGGCAGTGCGGACAGGCATGTTATCGGGGTGCAGATACTCCAGGGCGCGGCGCGACTGGGCAATGATGGTTTCTACATCGTGCTGAATAACAGCCAGGGTAGCCCGCATGGACGCAATACGGCCTACAAGGTCTTTGCTTCTGTCGTCTGGTTCGGCGCCTTGCTTGTGCGCTAGCAACGCTGCTTCAGCAGCTTGTAGCTTCTGCTCGACGGCGGCAGGTCGCCCGCCAAATAATAACGTTGAGGCATACGTCACCCACAACGAGGGCCTGGCATCTAATGCTATCTTGGGCAGCGACTTTAGCCAGTTTAGTACCGGGGCACCCGCACCACGAAATTGCAGGGGCATCCCCTCTCCTTCAATCAGGCGTTCGGCGCGCTCGACATCATTGGCGGCAGCCGCATGTTGAAAAGCTTCAATCTCCAGACCATTATGCTCGTACCACTCGCTCGCCCGCCGATGCAGGGTAGGTACTCGATCGGGCTGCTCCGCCATCAAGTGTGCTTGGAGAACGTCTGCAAAAAGGTGATGGTAGCGAAACCAGTGGCGCTTATAATCCAACGGGGAGACAAACAAGTTGCCTCGCTCCAGGGCCTCCAACAGCACGCTGCCTCCCTCCTGGTCGGTGACGGCATCGCACAGCGGGCCACTCAACCAGTCTAGAATGGAGGTCTGGAGTAAGAAGCTGCGGACACGTTCGGACTGACGCTGCAGTACCTCCTCGACCAGGTAGTCTACGATGTACCGATTGTCTCCAGCGAAATCCCTTATGAACTCGTGAACGTCCTCTCGCCCCCGCGTCGAGAGTGCCGCCAGCTGGAGCCCCGCAATCCAGCCTTCGGTGCGGTTTTCCAGTGTGGCGATATCTTCCGCTGAGAGGTTTAAGCCCATCACCTGGTTGAGAAATTCGGCGGCTTCGGCGGGGGTAAAACGCAAATCAGCGGCGCGAAGCTCGGTCAATTGGTCCCGGGCACGTAACCGGGCCAGAGGTAGACTTGGATCCTCACGGGAAGTGATGACCAGGTGCATCTGCGGCGGCAGGTGCTCGAGCAGAAAGGTGAGAGCGTCGTCGACTGACGTCGCCGCGTCAACCAGTTTCGCATCGATAACGTGGTAGTCGTCCAGAACGAGAGCAAAGTTGTCCGGGAATGCGGCAATCTCATTGAGTAAGATGGTCAGGATCGCTTCAAAAGGTGGGAGCAAAGGAGTTTGCAAAAGTGCCAGGGCGTTCCTGCCGATCTTCGCATCCAACATTTGTAAAGCCGCGATAAAGTATGCCCAAAAACGTACAGGGTCATTATCTCCGTCGTCAAGGGAGACCCAGGTGACGCAACGCTCGCTTTGTGGGATCCATTCGCTCAGCATCGTCGTCTTCCCGTAACCCACCGGAGCAGAGATGAGGGTCAGTTTGCGGTGCAGGCCCTCGTTCAGCCGCTCGATCAGGCGGGGGCGGAGGACAATTTTAGGTCGCGGTGGTGGGATAAAGAGTTTCGTGGCCAAAATTGACGTAGCCATAAATCAATTATAAAACACACTCCCCAAAAGGGACGGCGATGTCTTCATAGGTCATATTGGCCGGTTTTATTGCCCGCACCCCTTATTCAAGCAGACTTATGTAGTCGGGATAATCACCGTAATAATCCTATTTTTTGCTTTTTTTTTCAACAACCTGGTGGGTCGTTTGTGATTATGCTACTGCAAGGGATTGCACATGTTGATCATGAAGCAGATCGGGCTTTACGCCGAGCCTGGCAAAGATCTTCGTCTTGACCTGGGCGTCGAAGACCTGCCATTTGAGTTCTGCATAATTTTCACAGGGTTCCCCGGCAAGGAATCCGACCGGGATGCTAAATCCTCCAGCCCTATCCTTCCCCCCACCGTAATAACGGCCTTCCGGGTTAACCCCAAAAACCTCTTTGATGAAACCATCCGGGTCGAGGGTTAATTTTGACGTTCTCAGGGAACCGGTCAGTACCTCTACCTGATCTTCTTTAATGATCCCATAGACAATGGCTGTGTGAACATTCTCTTCTTTTACCAGGAATTCGGCGGCCTGCGGAATGGCGTCTCTATCTTCTGAACGTAAATAGCCGATACCGGCGATGGAAAGGTTCTCAACCATCGTGCGATTCCCGAGTGCCCGGCGGATTATGTCCATCACTTGCTTCGAGCGCGATTGGTCCATGATCTGTTCGAGTAGATCGGGGTCTCGAAACTGGCTCAAGTAGGCAGCCGCGTGAAAATCCTCCGTTCCTGCCCGGATAAATCCCCCGGTATCAGTCATGATGCCATGCATAAGCGCAGTAGCAAGGGCGATATGGTCTTTGCGCCCTTTTTGCATTTCGAGCAGCCCTAGTTTGATGTAGTGGGTGAAGATGGTAGCTGTAGAGCCGGTTTTTTGGATATCGCTGAATTCTGGAGTTACCGAGCCCTGAGGTTCATGGTGATCTACCACGACTAACACTGGCACACCGGCAGTTTCAAGCGCTTTGACTATACCATTGACCGTCGTGCCCTGGTTATCCAGAAATACCGCTCCCTGATATTGGTTTAAATCGCGGGTCCCGTCGTAGGGGATCAAATCAATTCCCAACAACTTCACCAGGGCAATGTTCTGGCTATGACTGATCTTACCCGTAAAGAGGATGTCGACTTCGATATCATATTCCGCTGAG
>DATDRM010000178.1:0-5667 GCA_035291705.1 Anaerolineales bacterium | reverse complement strand
AGGCACGCCGCCAGCGTTCATCCTGAGCCAGGATCAAACTCTCCGCATTTTTTTTCGCATCTCTCGATGCGTTTGTCTTCCTTCTTTCAGCCGAATTGCTCGGGTCCCTCTTTCCTCTCACTCTTCAGTTGTTAAGGTACTGCCGTTCACAAAGCGGGCTGGATTGTATCAGCCCGACCATGCCTTGTCAAGGGTCTTGACAGGCCAAAACGCCGACACCGTCAAGATTGGTTCGCCCCCAGCTCCTGCCTTCCCGCCAGCGCCCTTAGCAGGGTGAGCTGGTCGGCGTATTCCAGGTCGCCTCCCACCGGTAGGCCGCGCGCCAGGCGTGTCACCCGCACCGGAAATGGTGCCAGTTGCTGTCGCAGGTACATCGCCGTGGCGTCCCCCTCCATGCTGGGGTTTGTGGCCAAGATAATCTCCTGGATGCCGCCCGCACGCACGCGTTCCAACAACTGGCGGACTTTCAAATCCTCCGGCCCTATCCCCTCGATCGGCGATAGCGCCCCATGTAGGACATGATAACGCCCGCGGAAACCATCCGTGCGCTCCAGGGCGATCACATCCAGCGGTTCTTCTACCACGCAGATCAGCCCCTGATCCCGGTCAGGGCTGGCGCAAATTTCACACTCGCTCCGCCCCGCCACGGTGATATTGAAGCACACCTGGCAGGAGGCGGTGTCGCTTTTGAGTGCCAGCAAGGCTTCGGCCAGGTTGCGCGCCAGGTCATCCGGGGCATTGAGCAAGAAAAAAGTCAACCTGGAAGCCGTCTTAGGGCCGATCCCCGGCAAGCGTGCCAGGGCATTGATCAGGTTCTGGATCGGGGCCGGTAATAGCATAATATGTTTGAACGTTTGAACGTTTGAATGTTCATACGTTTAGAAAGGCAATCCTCCGGCGAGCGGCCCCAATCTTGTAGCAGCCAGCTCCCGCGATTGATCCAGGGCAGTATTGACCGCTGACAGGATCAGGTCTTGCAGCATCTCGACATCCGCCTCCTCGAGCAGGGACGGGGCGATCTCCACCGCCTGGAGGCGTTGGTCGCCCGTTACCGTCACCTTAACCGCACCGCCCCCCACAGTGGCCATGACAGTTTCTTCAGCCAGCTGAGCCTGGGTTAGCTCGATTTGTTCCTGGAGTTTCTGCAGCTGCTGGAGCTGTCCTTTCATGCCCATAGGGCCGCCCACCGGGCCTTGTGTTTTTGGGCCTTTAAACCCTTTTGCCATTCTTGGTATCCTCCTTTATTGGATATCGACGATCTCACCGCCCAGGTCACGCAGCGCGGCTGCCACCATGCCGTTGTCATCCACCTCCGTGGGGATGGTGGTCCGTTTAGCGGTGTTAATCACGCAGCGGATCACGATCTCTATCCCCAGGACTTCCACCAGCGCTTGCTGCACCAGCGCCAGATTCTCTTTTTTCGCCATCTGGTTCTTCAAGAGATCGCTGGCAAAACCCAGGGTTAACACCTTACCATCTAAATAGCGCGATTGGCAGGAGTTCAGCAGGCCGTAGGTATTTGGATTTTGCTGGCGGACCAGGCTGAGCACCTGCGGCCAGTTCTCCTTCAGTGCCTGGATAGCGTGTCCCTCTTCGGAGGTGAGCGTACCCTTCGTCTCTTTCGGGGGTGGGGGCGCCTGGGGGGTGCTCACCGGTTTGACCGATTGCGGTTGGGACTTGACTGGGGTAGGTGGACTATAAGAGAGGGGGGTTTCCGGGGCAGCTTCGGGCGGCGCTTCGCAGGATTCGACAAAGGCGATTTCCAGGGGCAGGGCCGGTTGCCAGGTCGCCCGGGCGTCGTTGGCAGCGTAGTTAAACGCCCGTATCACCCGCAACAGCTCGGGGGTGGTGAACGTCTGGGCATGCTGAGCCATCTGAGCGCGCACTTCTTTGGTGGCGTCCACCTGGTCGGCGTTACCCATGCGGATCAGCAGCAGATCGCGCAGGTAATCCACCATCTGGCGGGCGAATTGCCGGGGATCGCTTCCAGAATCCAGCGCCGCGTGGATCTGGTCAAGGCCAGCGGCGGGATCGTGGGCGATCAGGGCGGCGACAACCGCCATCACGGCCTGGCTGGCTGCTGTCCCGAGCACGGATTGCGCCAGCTCGAGGCTGATCTCCTGCCCGGTAGAGGCCAGCTGGTCGAGCAAAGAGATAGCGTCCCGCAGGCTGCCGGTCGCCTGGCGGGCGATCAATCCCAGGGCTTCCGGGGTGACCTGCAGGTTCTCCCCCGCTGCCAGGTCATTAAGGTAGGTCATGATCTCTGTCACCGGGATGCGCCGAAATTCATGCCTCTGACAGCGCGAGAGCACGGTCGCCGGGATTTTATGGGCTTCGGTCGTCGCCAGGATAAAGATGGCGTGCGCCGGCGGTTCCTCCAGCGTCTTGAGCAAAGCATTGAACGCCGCCGTGGAGAGCATGTGCACCTCGTCGACCACGTATACCTTATACCGCCCCTGGTTAGGAGAAAAATTGATCTTGTCGCGCAGCTCGCGCACATCGTCCACGCTGGTGTTGGAGGCCGCGTCGATTTCGATCAGATCCAGGAAGCGGCCAGCGTTCACTGCCTGGCAGTGTTCACATTTGTCGCAGGGTCGGACAGCCAGGTCTGGGTCCAGGCAGTTGGCCGCTTTCGCCAGGATCCGGGCAGTGGTCGTCTTGCCGGTGCCGCGCGGGCCGGCAAACAGGTAGGCGTGGGCAATGCGTTCGCCAGCCACCGCGTTGCGTAAGGTCTGGATGACGTGCTCTTGGCCGACGACCGCCTCCCACTTGCGGGGCCGCCATTTACGATAGAAGGCTTGCGACATTGGGTTTCCTCTCGTTCGCAAGTGTATCAGATGCTTTTCAGGAACGCAATCTTTACCGAGTTTATTTGGTTTGCAGGATTATTTTCTCTAATTCGCCCTCTGCGTTCAAGAGCGACCTCTGAAATCGTTCGTTGGGTACTTCCAGATTGTACGACTGGATGCGCTTGTTGAGCGAGGTGATCTGCTTCTGGAAGACGCCTACAGCCCGCTGCCATTCCGCTTCCACCCATTGGAGGTCTTTCCCCTCGGACAGGGAAGTCTCCCGCCAGACCCAGACGCGGCGCAGCGCCAGGCGCGCCTCTTGCAGGCCGGTTTCGATCTCGCGCAGGGTTTCGATCCAGGGTAGGGTAAAACCCCCGCTGCGCAAAACGTGGTGCGCCATCCGCCAGGCTGGATCTTCATACGGATTGTCTTCCAGGTTTAAAGGCTTACCTTTGCCAGGTAGATTGTCAAACTGCCCTGCCTCCATCGCCCGGCGGATGATCTCCTCGATCGATTTATTTCCCATAACCCTCTGTCTCTTCTCCCTTTCTCCCCTGCTCCCGCGCTCCCTGTCCCCCCATCTCAAGGAACCAGGTAAGTTGCATGCGCTTTCCCCTGGCTGTCCAGTAATGTTACCTTCTCCCCAGACTCCCAGACCGGCTTGTCGAGCCCCCAGTACAGGATCACCGGCGTGAGCTGGCCGGGCTTGGTGTACAGGTCTACCGCTCCGCCCTCAAACAACGTCAGCTGGGGGAATGTGAATACCTTCCCACCTTCCTCAACCAGCTTCCAACCAGCCAGGGAAATTTCACCCGGGCCGAGGCGACTCAATCGCACCCGTTCCGAATCCAGATCTCCAGCGCCCACCACCATTTCGATCACGACTTTGGCTTCCCCGTTTGGAGGGAGGGGGGTTGTGCTGGCAGGCGGTGTACCGGTCTCTGCGGATAGAAATGGAGTCTGGCTTGGGTTTTCTTCCGGCGACTCTGCCGGTACAGGGATCTTCAGCACCTGACCAGGTTCCAATCGGTCTGGATCGGTGATATCGTTAGCTTCGATAATCGCCTGTACGCTCACTCCGAAGCGCGCCGCGATCGCCCCCAGGGTGTCGCCCGATTCCACCTTGTACTCCTGCATGGTCTGGGCAGGTTCAGGTGTAGAAGGATTAGTGGTTGTGGAGCCTCCCGTTGTATCTGCGGGCACCTCGTTTATCCCACTGCCAGGGGTGAATGAAGGGATTAAGGTGGGCTTAGCCAGTGAGAAGGGCAAGACTCCGTCAGGTGTCAGCGGGTGGGTGCGCTCCCAGATCGAGAGCACCACCACCATGGTGCAGGCCGATACCAGGACATTAATAATCAAGTAATAGAACAAGCGATTCCAACGTCTCACTTTTTAAATCATAGCACAATCCGTGCATTGACGCAGCCCTACTTTGAAACTAAAATGAAAACGCTATGCCTTTGATCATCGACGGTCATAACTTGATCCCCAAAATTCCCGGCCTCACCTTGCAGGCCATCGACGACGAGACACAGCTGGTGGAGCTGTTGGGAGAATATTGCCGCCGGAGCCGTCGCCAGGTAGAAGTATTCTTCGATAATGCTCCACCGGGTGTGCCGCGCGCCCGCACCTTTGGCAGCGTGACGGCCCGTTTCGTGCGCGCAGGGGTGCCTGCCGACCAGGCTATCCGGGAGAAATTAATTCGTCTGGGCAAAGCAGCGCGCAATTGGACAGTGGTCAGCTCGGATCACCAGGTCCAGGCCGCTGCCCGTGCCGTGCGCGCCACAGTCCTTTCGGCGGATGCCTTTGCCCAAGAATTGCATAAGACCCTGGAAGCCTCCCCGCCCAAGCCAGACGCGCCCGAAGATAAACTCAGCCCTGAAGAACTCGAATCCTGGCTGAAGCTCTTCGGAGTCGAGGAAAAGGACGATTAAGCACCCTTCGGGGGTGATCGCTGAAATTTGGATATATATATTCCGGATTTCTAATATAAAATTAATGCAAATTAGACCAAATTGGTGTATATTTAATATCAGACATCTGCCCTCCCCTTTTACTGGTATTCAGGTGTCACGTCGCCGGATTGAGTGCGTACAGCACGACTCTCGTGTTGACGACTTGCCGGTGGCCCTCCTTAGATAGCCGGACGTGTTCCCCCCACGTCCGGCGTCTTTTATTTGGATTTCGAAATGGATGCTAATATTTGGGACACCTCGCATGCTCATTTTGGAAGGCGTAATCCTATGACCGTGAAAGAACTTAATGGATCACGCTGATCACACCTTTCTACTAAGCAGAGGAATCCCGGACCTCGGAGGAGTCTGGGCCGACTTTGGATCGGGGAGCGGTGCATTTACACTCGCCCTGGCAGAGCTCATCGGTCCCGCTGGAAGTATCTACTCCATTGATAAAAATCCCGGCGCGCTGCGCGAACAGGAACACGACCTGCGGACCCGGTTCGCCGATCGCATACCAAACATGCACTACCAGGTCGCCGATTTCACTCGACCTCTTGATTTACCTCCCCTGGACGGTGTTGTCATGGCGAATTCCCTGCACTTCTTGCGGCAAAAGGATATCTTTCTTCGCTTGGCTTGGAGTTACCTTCGCCCCGGCGGTCGCTTGATCCTGGTAGAATACAACGTCGATCGCGGCAATCCCTGGGTTCCCTACCCGCTCTCCTATAGCACCTGGGATTCCGCTGCGCAACAGATTGGTTTTGTAAACACCGCTCTGCTGGCCAGTCGACCCAGCCGTTTCTTGCATGAAATTTATTCAGCCATCAGCTTCAAGCCTGAATAGCACCCTCGCCAGTAATAAACAGTAGCTCCCTTGGATGTGGGCTTTAGCCAGGCGTTACATCCGCCGAAAACCCAAC
>DATDRM010000177.1:0-10826 GCA_035291705.1 Anaerolineales bacterium | reverse complement strand
GGCGGCATCATATTCATAAAGTTTGGTGAGTTCCTCTTCATTAATATCGACTGCATCGAACAGTCCGGAGTAGCCTCTGGAAGCTGTGCGCACCCGGTCGGCGAAGGTACGCAACTTGATCGCCGAAGCTTCCAAGTCATCCACATAGAAGATCGCACCCTGGTTGATGAAATCACGCTGCAGACCCGACACCCGCCCCTCGAGCTCACGGAAGCGATCGAAAATCGTGTCCCGGATCAGTTTGTCAGAGTCGCGCCGTTTCTGCCGCTCCACATAGCCTCCAAATCCAGGGATCTTGCTGAGGATCTTTTTAAAGGGGTCCATATCCCCAGTCACTTTTCCAAAGACTTGATCTTTAAACTCATCCATTGTCATCTCCTTTATTAGTCAGTTGGTCAGGTAGTCGGGTAGTCAGATGGTCATATAGCAAATCGACGTTCTTTCGGGGCTGAAGAAGCTCGAACAGCTTCCAGATTAACGAATGGCGTCCATTTGTCTGGATTATAGCCTCACTTGCCCTCGAATGCAACATTTAAACCAATAAACTTCAGCCTGGCCTACAACCATGAAGATCCAAATTATAATAAGTCTAACAAAGTCATCTGGCCTCCTATTTACCTTCTCCCTTTTTCCTTCTCACCGATGCCTGCCTCCGACCAGGGCGTTTCCTCGGACCGCTATACGCTTATCCCGCGAACCTTGATTTTCCTGACCCAGGGTGACTTTATCCTGTTGCTCAAAGGTAGGCCACACAAACGTCTTTGGGCGAACCAGTACAACGGCATCGGCGGCCATATCGAACGCGGGGAGGATATCCTGACCGCCGCCCGGCGTGAATTGAAGGAAGAGACAGCGCTATCGGTGGATGACTTATGGCTGTGCGGTGTCATCACGGTGGACGTCGGCGACAGGCCTGGCATACTCATCTTCGTGCTGCGAGGCGAGCTGGATCAGGATGCGCCCCTCGCGGAGAGCCGATTGGTTGCCTCCCCCGAGGGAAGCCTGGAATGGGTGCCGGTCTCGCGGGCCTACAATTTACCGCTGGTGGAAGACCTGCCCGCGCTGCTGCCGCGCTTATTGGCAGCTCGACGCGATCGTACGCTTTTCTTCGCGCATTACACCTACGCTGACAATGGTAAACTAGTGATCAAGTTTAATGACTCGACAGATTTTCAATAGGGTGATATGTAGGGAATTTAACAACCTTTGCGACTTTTTCTCGCGTTCAACGTATATAGTTAATGAGGAGAGCGATATGTCCACCGAATCACAAGAGAAAAAAGTCCCGTGGTATTTATGGCCTTTCTGGGCTATCTGGCGGTTGTTGGCCTGGATCGTCGGCCTGACCGGGAGACTGGTAGCGGTCGTATTGGGTCTGGTGCTGCTGATCGTCGGGGTAATCCTGTCCGTGACCGTCATCTTGCTGCCGATCGGTATCCCCTTGATCATCTTCGGCTTCCTATTGACAATCCGCGGCCTGTTTTAAATCTCGCTCCGGTAGTGCCGATCGCTTGATGAGCGCAGGCGTTGCGCAGCCACCTCGGGAGTCAGGTCGCGCTGCGGCGAAGCCAGCAACTCGAATCCCACCATAAATTTCCGCACGGTCGCCGAGCGCAACAGCGGCGGGTAATAATGGGCATGCAGATGCCACTCAGCATGCACCGGGCCATTCACCGGAGCCTGGTGAAAGCCCATTGAGTAGGGGAATGAAATTTCAAACAGGTTATCATAGCGGGCGGTCAGGCGGCGGATGATGTCCGCCAGGCCGGCGATTTCGTCCGATTCCAGGCTGGACAGCGCGGGGATATGGCGGTTGGAAAGGAGCAGGACTTCGAACGGCCACACCGCCCAGAACGGTACCAGCGCCGTAAAATGCTCGTTGGTGACCACCAGGCGTTCGCCAGTCTCTTTCTCGGCTGCTAAGGTATCACACAGCAGGCAGGACGCTCGCTGAGATAGATACTCCACCTGGGCGATCGATTCCCGAGCTGGCTGGTTGGGGATATGGCTCGTCGCCCACACCTGGCTATGCGGATGGGGGTTGGAAGCGCCCATCATCGCCCCCTTATTTTCAAACACCTGGACATAGCGAACGAAGCCCTTGTCCGCCAGGATGGATGTTTGATCGATCCACGCCCGGACGACCGCCTCAACTTCGGCTTGCGAGAGCTCGGGTAAGGACAGGTCATGACGGGGGGAGAAACAAACCACGCGGCAGAGGCCAAATTCGGGTTCTGCGATTAGGAGGGAATCTTGAAGCGCGGGGCGTGAAACGTGAGTGCTGTTATTCGTTATAGGCGCCTCTTCTGGTTTCAACAGCGCTGGAAAATCGTTGTCAAAGACAAAGGTGGATGCGTAATCCGGATTGCGTTGATCCCCCGCCCGGACGTTGCGCGGGCACAAGTAACAAGTAGGATCATAATCGGGCAGGTTTTCCTGCGGCGCTTTTTCCACCTGCCCCAGCCAGGGACGTTGGGCGCGATGAGGAGAAACGAGTACCCACTCGCGCGTCAGGGGGTTATAGCGGCGGTGAGGGAGATTTAGATCCATCGGGCAACGCCTGAAAAAAGACCAATAGTGTGCTGCCATACTGCCGCCGGTCGAATTCGACCAGGTTTTGCAGCTCGATAGGTTCAGTTTCACGGGGGTGAATTTGGACGATAACCCAGGCATCCGCGGTAAGCCAGGCCGGATGGGCATCCAGGCTCAACAAGGCTTTTTTCCACAGGCCTTTATATTGAGGTGGGGCGATATAGACATAGTCAAAGGGGCGTTCGGGCGCCCCGCGCAGGAAAGTGAAAGCATCGATTCGCCGAACATCCCCCCGGTCAGCCAGGTCTGTGCTAACCAGATTGGCGCGCACAGTCAGCACAGCCTGCTGGTCAAGGTCGACGAAAAGAGCATAGGCAGCCCCCCGGCTGAGGGCTTCGATCCCCACGCCGCCTGTCCCAGCGAATAAATCCAGGATCGCAGCCGATTGGATATCGGTACCGATGATATTGAAAAGAGATTCCTTAACCCGATCGGTGATCGGGCGGGTGGAGCTGCCAGGGACCGAACGCAGCTTCCGGCCGCGGGCTTTCCCGGCGATGACACGCAATCCAGTCATGAAGATGACGCAGATTCAACGCTCTTACGCGCCGCCCAAATATTGCCCCGTGGGGAAGTGGTAAGCAGGACACAGCCTGTGCCCAGGATAAACCGCTCGCCGCCGGTTGCTGTGATGGCGTCGCGCGCCTCGGCGGTCACCTGCTCCGGCGTGCCCAGCACCATAGTCTCCCAACGGCGCAGTCCGCCGCACAATACACCAGAAAACCGCCTTTGGGCTTCAGCTAAGAAGGGAGGCGTTTCCCGGTCATGCCAGTTGATAACTGCCACGGGGTAGTCCAGGAAACGGTCGAACATAATTTCCTCCCCGTGCAGGTGAAGTATATTCAGCCAAAAATCCCGCGCCGGCGCGAGCACCTGGAGATCGTAACGCCGCCCGAATTCTTCATACTCCTGATCAGAAAGTAAGCCATATTGAGCATGCTGCACAGCATAGAAAATCCCGGCAATGCCCGTCTGGTGCGCCGCGGCAATAAAGCGTTGCGTGCTCTCGGCGATAACCTTCAAGCCGGCACTGACGGCTTGCGGGTAACGCCGGATATGCACCAATAACGTTTCTCGACCGACTAAATTCTTCGCCTGGGCCAGGGGGCTAAAAATCGTCTGGATTACGGGTACCTGCGGCCCGAGCTCAGTCACGATTTGACGCAGGCAGACGAGTTGGTCAGCCAGATAACCACAGTGGGGGTCAAGCGCCGGCAAACTTTCCCAATCCTCAGCCCGGCGGATAATCCGTTGAGTATAGTCGCGCGTGCCTTCCGCAGCTCCCCGCCACTCGTCGACTGCGCCCCAATCCTTCACGCAGAAAGAAGAGGCGGGAGTTACCTTGACCAGGTCGAAGTCATAAACGCGCTGAAAATCTACCGTGGCAGCCGCCAGACTGTCCGGAGACTGATCGTCGACAGGGAAATGCCGCCACAGCGCTACCGGGGGACGGTCAACCGCCCCACCAGCCAGGCAAGCCTCGAGACGCTGGCGATGGGTTAGATGCGATGCCAAATCTGCTCCTCCAGGTTCCAATCCCCTAAAGAGAGCTCATTGATGTGACCCATCGAGAGGCGGTGCAGCATTTCTGTCGTGGAGTGATCTTCCACCTTACCTGCATCCAGTAACTCAACCGCTTTCTTGAACGCCTCGATCGCCTCAGATTTCCTTCCCTGTGCCTTCAGCACCAAGCCCAAGGCGTATTGGCTATCGACCGTATCAGGAGCTAACGTCAGCGCTTGTCGGAAATCTTGCTCAGCGCGATCGTTCTGGGCGCGAGAATGATAAGCCCATCCCCGACGAAGATAACCAGCCAGATCGGTCGGCTCCGGAATCTCATTTGGGTCCAGGGGAATGGATTCGGCTTTCTTAATCGACTTTTTCTTGAAGGGATTCGCAAATTTCATGGTTCAGCGCTCCTGAGCGATGGATTGGTAGAGGGTTTTGTTTAGTATAGCAAAGATTTCGCTTTCTTCTACCCCAGGTTGGGAATGATGTTCGGGATTAATAATCGATCACCCTTCGTCGTCGGAAAACGCGAAGGCATCTAAGGTGGGCAGCAGATCGGGCATCTCATCCAGCACGTCGACGGTTTCATATTTCAATTCGGCCATCAAAGGCGGCAAAGGCACGATCGCCGGGGGGATAAACCGCGCTGGCGCTGGCGGAGGGGTCCCCTGCGGGCGATCAAATTCCTCGGTCCGCCTGCGCAGAATGCGCCAGTCCTGGCTGAACCAACCAACGTACTGCCCCAAAACGGAATATACCTGTTTATCCAGAGTTGTCCACCCGATCCATTCGCCAACCGCGTTGAAAATATAGGGATAGAGCAGAAAGCCACCGGTTGCACCAGAAGTAGTGTAGAGGGGAATAGGTGATGCAGGCATTTGTAGAATTATACTCAAAGGCCAGATGTGCAATATTTGAAACATGAGGCGCGAAACATGATGGGAAATGCGTAACAGATAAATTATTTGTCTACATCGCTGTAGGTCCAATAGCGGTTGATGAAGAAATTCCAAAACATCACGATGATCACTGCGACAGCCAGTGCCAGGTTCTCGCCGAGCAGTTTGGGGGTGACAAACCCAATTGGGAGGAGAGTCGCGCTTTCAAACGAACGTTCCAGTGGGGTCTCTAACAGCGCAATGATCGGTGTACGAATTATTAAGCCAAGAACGCTGACGACTGAGAACTGTACCAGCTGCTGTGTTACCGGCTTGGTGCGCGAATCGGGATAGGTCCAATAGCGGTTCCAGGTGAAATTACTCAGGATGGCAGCAATGAACGAGAAGACGCTCGCCAGGACTGCCGAAACACCCAATGCAGACGAGAGAAGGTTAAATGTTCCAAAGTCGACCACAGCTCCGACCAGCCCGACGAACGCAAATCGTAAGAAGCGAGTCCTTTCCTGGGGGTTTGTCAATATCGATGTCACGGTCATGCCAGGCCTAATTTCTCCTTAAAATATGGGGTCGTCCTTTGGAGTCCCTCTTCGAGGTTCACCTTCGGCTCCCAGCCCAGGATTTGCTGGGCGCGGGTGATATCAGGCTGGCGGCGCTGAGGATCGCTCGTGTCACGCGCCTCGGGCTTGAAAACGATGCCAGCCGGGTTGTCCGTGAACGCATTGATGGTTTGGGCAAATTCCAGGATCGTCGTCTCCACTTGATTTCCGATATTAACTGGCAGGTGCTCATCTGAAAGGAGCAAGCGATAAATTCCTTCGATCAGGTCGTCCACATAGCAAAAGCTACGCGTCTGTGAACCATCACCGTAGACAGTAAGAGGCTGTTTCAGCAGCGCCTGCTGTAAGAAATTGGGGACTACACGCCCGTCATCCACATGCATGCGCGGCCCATACGTATTAAAAATCCGCACGATGCGTGTGTCAACGTTATGAAAGCGGTGGTAGGCCATGGTCAAGGCCTCGGCGAAGCGCTTGGCTTCGTCATACACCGAGCGAGGACCGATTGGATCGACATGCCCCCAATAATCCTCAGTCTGCGGATGAACGAGCGGATCTCCGTATATCTCGCTGGTCGAGGCCAGGATGAAGCGGGCATTCTGGGCGCGGGCCATACCTAGCGTATTATGCGTGCCCAAAGCCCCGGCTTTCATGGTCTGGATCGGAAGATTCATATAGCCGAATGGGGATTTTGGATTCGGGCTGGCTGGTGAGGCAAAATGCATGACCGCGTCGATTTTGCCTGGCACGAAGATGAAATGCGAAACATCGTGCCGGATGAATAGGAATCTGGGATGGCCGGTCAGGTGAGCAAGGTTGTCTGGGCTACCGGTAATGAAATTATCCATCCCAACCACCTCATGACCCTCGGCAAGTAATCTGTCGCACAAGTTAGAGCCAAGAAATCCAGCCGCTCCGGTAATCAAAACGCGCATTTTAAAATTCCTCCAATTTTCACTTCCAATCGACCCGGCTCGTCAGGCCATCACCGGTAACCTGCCAGGCTTCCCCGCTGAGGCTGTCGACCAGCCACAAATTATCCTGGTATATGACAGCCAGGGTGCGCCCTCTCTGGTCCAGCAGCGGTTGCGGAGACCAGACTACTCTTTGCGGTTCAAGGCCACCAGCTCCTTCAACCGGAAAAAGCACCCGGCGATTAGACCCGTCCCGGTCCATCACCATCAGGCGGTAACGGCTGCTTTCGCTTTGAGCAGGGAAGGCCGCCTGCAAGTAAGCCACCTGGAATGCGCGCTCCCCAGAGGGCGACTCATCAAGTGGGGAAGGAACCGGGTAAGCGAACATGCCCACATCTGGGACAATCACCAGGGGATCTCTTTGCGTGGGATCGGCAGCCATCAAATCGAATTGCTGCGCTGCCTCGGGTCGGGATTGAATCACCCCATACAGGTAATTCCCATCCGGCCCCCAGCCGATCCCAGGAACCCAGGCCCAGTCTCCAAAAGTTTGCAATGGAGCATACTCCTCCAGCGGCGTCAGGTTGCTGGATTGCAAGTCTACCACGCCGATGCTGTCCGGGCGGGCATAACCCAGGCGCAGTCCATCTTGAGCCCAGGTGAAATTAGTGCCCCACCAACCATATAAGCCGCCCATATTGGCTTCTATAACGACCGGCAATGAATGGATGAATCCGGTCGAGCTGAAAGTGAGTATCTCCAGATCGTTGTTGGCCTGCCAACCCGGAGCACCTGGGCGTGGTTCCACAGTCGAGTAGGCAACTGTGAGTACCGAACCTGGCTTCCAGTCAGCGAAATGCACCACATTGGTTATCCCTAAATCGACCGGTTCACTAACCCCTTCCGCTACCGGGGCAGCCCAGAGGGTGTTGATAGTGTTCTCATCCTCCGAGCGGCGCGTGTACAACAACCAACCCCCATCAGGAGAAAGTGAGAATACCCGCCCGTCAAGGTCACCGGTCGTGACTATTTGACGACGATTGCCAGTGGTCCGCTCCATCACCCACGCATCCCCATCCACCAGGTAGGCAATGCGCCCCACAATGCTCAGAGGCGCAAAAGGTTTCTGCACGCCGACCATCTTAATCTGGGGCACAGCCTCCTTCACAGTGACTGTCTTGACCCGGCTACTCGATACTTCTTCTCCATCTTCGAAAACCCGCCGGATGGTGATTTCCTGTAAACCGTTTTCCCCCAACTGGAGCCAGTATTCCTGCCCCTCAGGCAGGGATTCATTGCGCAGTACCTGGCTTTCATAGGGGACAACAACTTGCTCGATGGTGAACTCCTCGTGCACGCGGATCAAGTGCACTACTGAGCCTTCCCCCAACACGGTATAGGCCGGTGGATCGGTGCGGTCCAGGGGATCGGCGAGGATCCCGGCTGCCTTCAGTGCGTCATCAACCGTGCTCCCTGCTGGAACCTCGACATCGATAGTTTTTCCATCGGCCGTTATATCGAGGGTGATATTCCCTTCGGCAACCTGGGGTGCGGTACAACCCGCTATAATTAATATGACACCCAATAATATCAGCGTGCGGCGAAAGCCTGGGTGATATAATCTCATCCCACGATCACCTGGCATGCCCTTTGATGGTCATCAAGCCATCTGCGATGACCAGGCTATCGATGAAGATGTTGGGCGCCATCGCCTCGAGCTGCTGGTTGAAAATCTGGTTTAGGCTGGCCTCGACTTCGGAAACGATGTCACCTGGTAGCGGGATGGGGCCGACTTTGGCGGAAACAACCTCGAAGTTTGCCCGCCCGGTTGAGTCAACTCGCGGTTCGATGACGACCATCCCCTTGGCTGCGATGTTCTCGCTCTTTACATTCCCAAAGACCTGCATTTGCCCCTCGCGCAGGTACACCTGGGGATCGCTGATAAACTGTTGGTCGCTTTTCTGCAGTTCAAACGCCAGTAGCGAGGTCACCTGAGCTTCATCGATCACCAGGTCGACTTCGCCGCTTTTAGCAGCCTCATCCAGGGCAGCTTGCGCAGTCTCTTCCAGGCTTTGGGCGGCTTCTGTGGAAACCGGGATGGTCGGCAGAGACTTTGAGCGGTAAGAACCCAGGTTACAAGCTAGGGAAACCGCGCCTAAAACGAATATAATTAGCCAAAATCTGTAGGTACGTTTCATTCTATTTTCCTATACCCCGACTAAATTTGGTCTTCGTCAAGGTATTAATGTGACGACTTCAATAACAACAAAGTTCCTACCAATTTTCAACGCCTGATTATAGCATGTCTGACAACATTCACCCACAAAGTCCAAAGGATTTGAAAGCCCCCCTGGAGGCGCTGCTATTCGTCGCTCCAGGTCCCGTTACTGCGGCGCAATTGGCCGCGGCATTGGAAATCACCACGGCTGAGGTGGAGACCGGTCTGGCACAGCTGGGCGAAGAGCTCCAAGGGCGCGGGTTGCGCCTGCAACGCCACGCTGGCCAGCTGCAACTCACTACGGCTCCCGAGATGGCCCCTTTAGTCGAGCGTTTCCTCGGGCTGGAAGCCACCAGCCACTTGAGCCGGGCAGCCCTCGAAGCGCTGGCGATCATCGCCTACCAGCAGCCAGCCACGCGTCCTCAGGTGGATGCGATCCGAGGTGTGAACAGCGACGGCGTGCTAAAGAGCCTGCTCAGCAAAGGCCTGGTGCAAGAAGTAGGCCGCACCGAGGGGCCAGGCAGGCCGATCCTTTATGCAACCACCTCGGATTTCCTGCAACATTTTGGGATGAACAGCCTGGAAGAGCTCCCGCCGCTCGAAGAAGAGCAAGATAGCAGGAGAGTAGGGGAGTAGACGAGGTAATTCAATTTTCGGGCAAGACGCTCAAACCAACTTTTATTCCCGCGCCGATAAGCTGCCGATCAAAAGTCGCTAACGTCACTTGAAGACCGAGGGTTTCTTGCCAAAGTAAGGCAGTTGCCAGGCGAACCGCATCATAGCCGCGCAATCCGAATTCACAAGCCAGAGCATCTCCACGGATCACAGTCAGCTCATTCACTGGCAACCGCTGAAAGATTTCCCATTCAGAGCGAAATAACTGCAAAGCGGTCAAGGCTTATTTTGGAGTGATGATCTCCAGCCTTTGGGCGCGAGTGATTGCAGCGGCGACTTCGGTGAGAGAGATTAGGCTTGTCGCCACTGAGCGCTCACGACCGCTTCCCTTCCACAATCGCGATCTCCTCCTCGGTCAAACCGTACAACTCATACACCAGGGCGTCGATCTGCCTATCGGTTACCTCGATCTGGCGCCGGAGCAGGGTCTTGTCGAAATGAGCCTTTTAGCACCGTCTCTCTTAAGAAAATGGCGGCGATCTCCTCCAGCGCTGCGGATAGCCGGAGTAATCCAGGTAAAGTTCCCGCCCAGTATGCGCCTTGTCACTCTTATCCGGTTTGTCCCAGCGGTCATAAACCGCAAACTCTTCAAAATCGGTCAAAATCCTGAGCGGCAGATGGGCCGACCAGGCATAGCGCCGTAAATTGTACCTCACACGAAGCTGCCGCGCACATTTTCGGGTTAAAAATAGATCAATGGTCCCCATGGTGAGATCCTACCAGCAACACGATATGCCGATCACAAAATCCCTGGGTTATAATTACGCCTTATGGAAGAACGCCTGCAGAAAATCCTGGCTCACGCCGGACTGGGTTCACGCCGCGCCTGCGAAGAGTTGATCTCCGCCGGACGGGTGCGGGTGAATGGACAGATCGCTGCCCTGGGGAGTAAGGCGGACCCCACCAAGGATAGAATCGAGTTCGATGGGCGCACCCTCGCAGCAGCAGAGCCGCTGGTGTATATCGCCCTGCACAAGCCGCGCGGGGTGCTCTCGGCGGTGAGTGCACCCGAGGCGCGCCAGACTGTGCGCGACCTGGTGCCGGTGCCCGGGCACCTATACCCGGTCGGGCGGTTGGATGTCGACAGCGAGGGCCTGGTCCTGCTCACTAATGATGGCGATCTGGCTAACCGCCTGACCCACCCGCGCTACGGACACGAGAAAGAGTACCGCGTCTTAGTCGCCCAGCACCCGGACGATGAGCAACTCCAGACCTGGCGGCGGGGCGTGGTCCTGGAGGATGGCTACCAGACCGCCCCGGCCCAGGTGCGCCCGGAGTCTCTGTCCGGCAAAGGCGCCTGGCTGCGCGTGACCATGCGCGAGGGGCGCAAGCGCCAGATTCGCGAGATCGGCTCCCGTCTCGGCCTGCCAGTAGTAAAGATTATCCGGGTACGCATCGGCAACTTAACTCTTGGTTCCTTGAAGCCCCGCCAGTGGCGTTACCTCACCCCTCAAGAGATCGA
>DATDRM010000176.1:0-3239 GCA_035291705.1 Anaerolineales bacterium | reverse complement strand
TGCTGGACATGCAACTGCCTGACCTGACCGGCCTGGATATCTTGCGCCAGCTGTCCGACGAGGGCCGGAGAGTGCCGGCGATCCTGGTGACCGCCCATGGCTCCGAGCAGATCGCGGCGGACGCCTTCCGGCTGGGCGTGCAGGATTATTTACCCAAGCCCTTAGATGCCGACAGCCTGAACGCGGCTATCAGCCGTGCCCTTGCCGAGTCCCGGCTGATGCGGGAGAGGGAATTCCTGACTGCACAATTGAAGGAGCAGGTCTCCTGGCTAAAGGCGCTCTCCAAAGTAGGCCAAAGCGTTACCTCCACCCTGGAGCTGGACGAGGTGCTGCGCCGGATCGTGGAGGCCGGGGTGCATTTGACCCACGCCGAAGAGGGTTTCCTCGCCTTGCTGGACGGGGAGAGCAAGCAGCTCTACCTGCGGGCGGTGAAGAATATCGACCAGGAAAAGAGCAAAACCTTGCGCCTGCCGGTCAATGATACTTTGGTCGGGAGGGTACTGCAAACCCGGCGACCTTTTCGAACGGCGCGGGAGGCTCAAGCGCAGCCGCTTAAAGTCGTCACCGGGTTCCTGGTGCACAGTCTCATTCACGTACCACTCGTCTCGCGGGGCAAAGCGCTCGGCGTGCTGTCAGTCGACAACCAGGCGGACCAACGGGCGTTTACGGAGCGCGATGAAACCATCTTGCTCTCCCTGGCCGACTATGCTGCGGTGGCGATTGAAAACGCCTGTCTTTACGAGCAGGCCCAGCGGGAAATCTCGGTGCGCAAGCGTGCCGAACTGGCGCTGCGCGAGAGCGAAAAACGCTATGAACTGGCCGTGCGCGGGGCGAATGACGGTTTATGGGATTGGGACTTACATACAAATCAGATCTATTATTCCCCGCGCTGGAAAGCCATGCTTGGTTTCGGCGAAGATGAAATCGACGCCGACCCCGCCGAATGGTTCAACCGCGTGCATCCGAGCGATCTCGAACGCCTGAGACTGGAAATTTCTGCCCATATCAACGGGACGACGTCCCACTTCGAGAATGAACATCGCATGCTCCACAAGGACGGCACCTACCGCTGGATGCTCACCAGGGGATTGGCAGTGCGTGCAATGGATAGCCTGGCTTACCGCATGGCGGGATCGCAGACCGATAT
This sequence comes from Anaerolineales bacterium, assembly GCA_035291705.1. GTDB lineage: Bacteria > Chloroflexota > Anaerolineae > Anaerolineales > UBA4823 > DATDRM01. Next base: position 2,092 of record DATDRM010000176.1, on the reverse strand, counting down.
CACTTTGCGGAAGAATGCCGAGGAAAAGCTGCTTCACGATGCTTTTCACGATGCGCTTACCGGGCTTCCAAACCGGACGCTGTTCGTCGACCGTTTAACGCTGGCGATCGAACGCGCCAAGCGGCGGAAAGATTACACCTTCGCCGTGCTGTTCCTGGACCTTGACCGGTTCAAGGATATCAACGACAGCCTGGGGCACACGCTCGGAGATCAACTGCTGATCGCCACGGCACAGATGCTGGAACAGGGATTGAGGACGACGGACACCGTGGCGCGCCTGGGAGGGGATGAATTCGTTATTCTGCTGGATGAGGTGCGCGACGATAACGCCGCCACACGGGTCGCCCATTGGATCAAAAAGGGACTCGAGGCACCGTTTCATATTTCCGGGCACGAGATCCTGGTCACAACCAGTATTGGCCTCGTGCTCAGTACAGTCGGATACCAATGTCCGGAGGATGTGCTGCGCGACGCCGACATCGCACTTTACTATGCCAAGGCTAACGGGAAGTCGCGCCACGAGATCTTTGAACCTGCCATGCGAGAGCGGGTCATGGAGCGGCTGGTGCTCGAATCGGAACTGCGCCAGGCCATCGAACACCAGGAGCTGCGGGTTTTTTACCAGCCGATCGTTTCATTGGAAAAGAGCCAGATGATCGGCTTCGAAGCCCTGGCGCGCTGGCAGCACCCAACGCGCGGCCTGCTCACTCCTAAAGAGTTCATTCCCCTGGCCGAAGAAACCGGTCTGATTATCCCCATCGACCGCTGGGTGCTGAACGAGGCCTGCCAACAAATGCGCGAGTGGCAGCAACGCATCCCCCAGGCGCAAGACCTGACGATCAGCGTCAATTTGTCCGGGAAAGAAGTCACTCAACCCGACCTGCTGACTATCATCACGCAGATCCTGCAGGATACTGGGTTGAAACCGGGTTGTTTGAAGCTGGAAATGACCGAAAGCGCCATCATGGAAAACAACCTGGCAACCACCGATGTGTTCAAGGGGTTGCAAGGGCTGGGGGTCCAAATCCAGATCGACGACTTCGGCGTGGGATATTCCTCGCTTGGCTACCTCTCCCAGTTCCCAATCAATGCTTTAAAAATCGACCAGACCTTCGTCAGCAAAATGATCAATGATAGCAACCAGATGAAGATCGTCCAGGCGATTGTGAACCTGACACACCGCCTGGGGGTAGGGGTGATAGCCGAAGGAGTGGAAACGGATGGACAGCTCGTCCAGCTCAAGGAACTAAACTGCGAATTCGGGCAGGGCTATTTGATCTCTAAACCCCTGGATAAAGAGGCAGCCAACCTCCTGCTGGCGGAGCTGTATGGCAACTTATCGGAAACTCTTCTTTGAGTGGGACACGGATTACACAGATTTCACTGATTTGCCCCTGGACAATCATTTTGCGTGATCCATGAATGCGCGCACTTTGTGAAGAGCTATCGAATGAGTCGCATTTTTTCAGTTTCCGGGAAGGTGCTTGATGAATTCGTCCACCGTCAACGGCATCCACTCCATTTCCAGCCTGCTCGCCAGACGGATCAGTTGGGGCGGCTCTACGTAGGTTTGGGCAAGAATCTCGGCTTGAGACAGGACAACCCGGCTTGAACCTTCAATTAACAAACGCCCACCTGCCATGACCACGACTCGCTCGAAATGTTCAGCGCAGAAGTCTATATCGTGGGTGATGGTAATCACGGTTTTCCCCTGAGCGATTAACGCATCCACAATCTGGCCGACCAGGCGTACGCCAGAAAAATCCTGACCGGTGGTCGGCTCATCGAGGATGATTACCGGGGTATCCATCGCCAGGATGGCTGCCATAGCGACGCGTTTCCGCTCGCTTGGGGAGAGGTCATAGGGATGGCGGCTGGCGGCCTGGCTCAACCCGACCATGAGAAGAGCCGCCCGCGCCTGGTCTGATACGCGCCCGGCTTCCCAACCCAGGTTCTGCGGACCGAACATCACCTCCGCCAGCACGGTTGGCTTAAACAGCTGGTCGTCGGGATTTTGAAATACATATCCTACCTGGCGGGCGAGCTGGGCGACCGAGCGGTGGCGCGTATCCCAATCAGCGATGCGCACCGA
>DATDRM010000175.1:0-10151 GCA_035291705.1 Anaerolineales bacterium | reverse complement strand
ACGTCAGCCCGGATGTGATCGGCGCGCATCTTCATCTGCGATCTAAGTTCTTCTCCTGAAGCGGGAGTCAACAGGATGGCGACCGTAGCGCCAACCAAGCCGCCAATTAACGCTCCTAACAGGAAGTTGAATGTGCGATTCATGGATATCTCCTCTCGGCGAATTTGCCAGTTTTGATCTGCCGGAATTATAATACTGAAATTAACCCTGTGTCACCCTTCTCAGGAATAAAATGATCGATCCTACCTTGCCTTTCATTGACCTGCACCGCCACCTGGATGGATCTGTCCGACTGGAGACAATCCTTGATCTCGGTCGCCAACATAACCTGCCGATGCCAGCGGGGGATGTCGAGGGATTGAGACCATTTGTACAGGTCACCGAGCCTCAACCCGGTGTGATGGCTTTCATTGGGAAGATGCAATTGATGGTGAGCGTTTTGGTAAATTATGATACTTGCCGGCGGGTGGCTTATGAGAACGTCCTGGATGCCCAAGGTGAAGGCCTTGATTATGTCGAGCTGCGTTTCAGCCCGTGGTTCATGGCCGAGCCACATGGTTTGGAGCCAGCTGGGGTGGTGGAGGCGGTCATAGATGGCATAGCGGCCGCGGTGCGCGATTCTGGCATGCGAGTAAATTTAATAGGCATCCTCAGCCGGACTTATGGTCCGAAGATCGCCCGGCGCGAGCTGAATGCGCTGCTCCGTTATCGGGACCACATGGTGGCAATTGACCTGGCAGGGGATGAAGCCAACTTTGTCGGAGATTTATTTATCGAGCACATTCGCCGGGCGCGTCAGGTTGGCTGGAGGGTGACAGCCCACGCGGGAGAGGCGGCCGGTGCGGAGAGCGTGTGGCAGGCTATCCGGAAATTAGGGGCCACACGCATTGGTCACGCCGTTCATGCGCCAGAAGACCCTGCACTGATCGCGTATATGGTTGAGCACCGCATCGGTGTTGAAGCGAACTTAACCAGCAACGTACAAACCAGCACTGTCCCTGGTTATGCCAACCATCCACTGAAATATTTCCTCGAGCAGGGAGTGTTGGCCACCATCAACACAGATGACCCAGGGATCAGCGGGATTGACCTGACCCATGAGTACGTAGTCGCCGCACCCGCTGCAGGATTGAGCCCGGAGCAAATCTACCAGGCACAGCGCAATGCCCTGGAGATCGCCTTTCTATCGGCAGCTGAAAAACAGGCCCTGGCGAAACGTAAAAGCACCGCACACGGACGATGAAAAGCGTTCTGGTAATCTCTATTGGAATGCCTCGCGCCGGATCAGGCTGGCATTACAACCTGATCCATGACCTGGTACTTACCAGCGGTGGCAAAGATGCGCGCCAGATACGCAAACAGTATCATTTGCAAAATTTATTAACTGAGGTCAACTGCAATATCAGCACGCTCAATCCCTTACGCCTATTGCCGGTTTTGATGCCCACCCTATTGGGAAATACGTACGCGGTGAAGACCCATGCCGGACCGACAGGGACCGCGCTGGAGTTGATCCGGCATGGCCGGGTCATCCCAACCTATATTTATCGCGATCCGCGCGCCGCCCTGCTGTCGGCTTACGAATATGGGCAGCGCGGCCTGGATAGAGGACGACCGAATGCCTTCTCGCATCTGACCTCTCTCGACAAGGCGGTGGATTATATGCGTCTCTATGTGCGTATTTGGGAAGAGTGGATGGCCAGCGAGGGAGTGCTTGTCGTGCGTTACGAGGATTTGGTGGGGAACTATGACCTGGAGATCGAACGCCTGATTGGATTCTTGGGCGCGGCTGCGGGTGGCAAGGGGATGCACCCTATCCTGGAGAAATACCGGCCGGAACGTGGAGCCGCCAACCAGAAAGGCACCCATTTCAACCAGGGTCAAGCCGAGCGCTTTCGGAGCGTCTTCACAGCCGAGCAACTGGCTGGCTACACCAAAGTGTTCGCTTCTGCCCTGGAACGAATGGGTTATCCCCCCTAAATGCCTTGCCAATTTAGGAGTTATTAGAGATAATATTGACAAAGCCTTCTCGCTTGGATCTTGTTGAGACCAAGACGGGAAAAACGTAGAAGATTAATTTATCAATGTGCCAGGATCTGGCTGGATCGGTTGATCAAAGCAGGTAGTTTGCTGTCCATCCAGTATCCAGGACCCTACCCCTAATTGAAGGAGGGTACCGTGTCTACAAATTCTCCCCCAATCTCTTCGACCCAGTTAGAGGGTCGAAAAAAATTTACTACCCGCGATTTTCGACAGAAGAAGCTGCATGGTGAACCGATCACCATGCTGACAGCTTACGATTATCCCACCGCACAAATGATGGACAAGGCAGGGGTCGATGCGATCCTGGTTGGTGATTCGCTGGGTATGGTAGTACTGGGCTATGAGAATACGCTGCCGGTTACGATGGACGACATGCTTCACCATTGCTCAGCCGTGGCGCGTGGAGCGCGCTATGCCCTGCTGATCGGTGATTTGCCTTTTATGTCCTACCAGGTTTCTGCCGAGGATGCACTACGTAACGCCGGGCGATTCTTGCAAGAGGCTGGGATGGACGCCGTCAAGCTGGAGGGAGGACGGGAGCGCGTCGCAGGGATCCAGGCGATCGTAGGGGCTGGCATCCCGGTGATGGGCCACCTGGGTCTGACACCGCAGAGTGTTCACCAACTGGGCGGTTTCCGGGCGCAGGGAAAGACCGCCGTGGCTGCCAAACGATTGTTGGAAGATGCCTTGCTGTTGCAGGAGGCAGGTTGTTTTAGTGTCGTGTTGGAGTCAGTCCCGGCACGGCTAGCCGAGCTTGTCACCCAGCGCCTGGAGATCCCAACGATCGGGATTGGAGCTGGGGTAGGTTGTGATGGCCAGGTGCTTGTCACACACGATTTGTTGGGATTGTTCGATCGCTTTACCCCCAAGTTCGCCCGACGGTATGCCAATCTGCACGCTGAGATGGAGCGTGCGTTTAACGCCTTTATAACAGATGTCGAATCCGGAGCCTTTCCAGGCCCCGAGCACTCGACTGGCATGGCGGAGGAGGAGTGGGAGGCGTTGCTGGAGGGGATAGGGGAGAAGGGTATCAGGTGATTATGGAACTCTCTTCTCCTCATACTCTCATTGTTGGCACTGGGGCGATGGCAAGCCTTTTCGCAGCCAGGCTGGCAGCTAGCGGATTTCCGGTGAGAATGTTGGGTAGCTGGCAACCAGGTTTGAAAGCGTTGAAGAAACGGGGGGTTTGCCTGGTCGAAGCCGACGGAAGCGAACATTATTATCCGGTAGAGGTGACCGATGATCCCAACAGCTGCCTGGGTATAAAATCAGCCCTGGTGCTGGTGAAGTCCTGGCAAACGCTGCGCGCCGCTCAGCAATTATCGATCTGCCTCGATTCAGACGGGATAGCGCTCACCTTGCAGAACGGGCTGGATAACCACCCGGTTCTGGCCGAGGTGCTCGGTCTTGAACGGGCTGCGGTTGGGGTAACGACCGTCGGCGCTACGTTGTTAGAAGCGGGGCGTGTCAAAATGGGCGGCAATGGGATGATCGCTTTGGGTGCACACAACCGCCTGGAGCAGCTGGCTGACTTATTGAAGATGGCTGGTTTCACCGTCGAAATTGCGGCTGATACCGAGGCTATGGTGTGGGGGAAATTAGTGATCAACGCGGCGATTAACCCCTTGACTGCGCTCCTGCAGGTGCCAAACGGGGAGCTGCTAACCAATCCAGCTGGGCGCGATTTAATGGGGCTGGCTGCCCTGGAAACAGCGGCGGTCGCCAAGGCGCGGGGAGTAAGCCTGCCCTTTCAAAACCCGGTGGAGGCGGTCGAGGCTGTCGCCCAACGCACAGGCGGAAACCTTTCTTCGATGTTGAGGGATATCCAACGCGGCGGCCCCACAGAAATCGACGCGATTAACGGTGCAGTCGTTCGGCTCGGCGAGCGGAACCATATCCCAACTCCGGTCAATCATACCTTGTGGCAGCTGGTGAAAGCACTAGAGTCAACCCTGGCGCGTTGGCCATGGATTGCTGCGACTTCTTCCCCGGCGAGGATTAGACTCTCCTTAGCTGACCGCCAGGCAATGATTAATCCGCCATCCTGAGTACAATAAGCACCGATCCAGGATAAGTTGGCACCCTTTTGTGTAATGACTTTAGGACTTACGCAGTTGGAATGAGGATGGGGGGTGTTTGGGCGGGCAACGCCCGCCCAAACACCCCCCCAATCCCCACATCTGCGTAACTCCTAGACTTAATAATTAAGGGCTTGTGTAATGAAGACAGTTACAACATTCCCTGAACTCCGCCGGGCTCGGGCAAGGCTGCGCGAGCCAGTCGGATTGGTCCCGACTATGGGCTATCTGCATGCTGGACATCTTTCCTTAGTTAGCCGGGCGCGGGAGGAGTGCGCCAGCGTTGTGGCGAGCATCTTCGTCAATCCAACTCAATTTGGCCCACAAGAAGACCTGGAGGCCTATCCTCGCGATCTTCACGGCGATCTGCACTTACTTGAGCAGGAAGGGGTTGACCTGGTGTGGATGCCTACCCCGGAGATCATGTACCCGGCTGGTTACCAAACCTGGGTTTCGGTTGACGAGGTTACTTTACCACTGGAAGGCGCTTTCCGGCCCGGGCATTTTCGAGGCGTGACCACCGTGGTAGCGAAGTTATTCAACACCGTGCAACCGCAGAAATCTTATTTCGGGCAAAAGGATGCCCAGCAGGCAGTGGTCATTTCCCAAATGGTAAAAGACTTGAATTTCCCTCTCGAGGTCGTGGTTTGTCCGATTGTGCGGGAACCGGATGGCCTGGCGATGTCCAGTCGCAACGTGTACCTGAGTCCAGCGGAACGCCAGGCAGCACTCGTGCTTTATCGTGCCTTGATGGCTGCCAAAAGCGCTTATGATTCTGGCGAACGAGGGGCGGATAGATTTCGCCAGATCCTGTCGGACGCGATCCAAGATGAGCCGCTGGCACGTCTGCAATACGTTTCCTGTGCTGACCCAATAAATCTGCTAGAGTATCATGGCTCAATCCAGCGTGCTTTACTCTCGACAGCTGTTTTTATTGGACGAACGCGGCTGATCGATAATATCCTTCTTGGAGAATAAGCGATGCTGCTCACAATTGATATCGGCAATACCAATCTGACACTGGGTCTTTATGAGGGCGAGACGCTTGGGGCGCGCTGGCGCCTGGCGACCGACCACGAACGTATGCCAGACGAGTATGGCTTACAGATTATCGGGTTGCTCAACCATGCCGGAAGGAATCCGGAAGACCTGACAGGCACCTGCCTGGCTTCAGTCGTCCCGCCACTGACCGGGAGATTGGTGCAGGCTTGTCGCCAGTACCTGAATCAAAATCCTCTGGTCGTGGATGCTGGGGTGCGGACTGGCGTACGCATCCGTTACGAGGACCCACGGGCGGTGGGCGCTGATCGGATCGCTGACGCGGCGGCTGTCCAACGGCTATACGGCGGTCCGGCCTGTGTAGTGGATTTCGGCACAGCCACAACTTTCGATGCCATATCGAAGGAAGGCGATTACCTGGGAGGCGCGATCGCTCCGGGGATCGGCATCGCTTCCGAGGCGCTTTTTCTACGGACAGCCAAGCTGCCTCGGGTAGACCTGCAACGCCCTCCAACAGCGATCGGCCGCAATACGGTGCACGCCATGCAGTCTGGATTATTATTTGGCTACGTGGCCCTGGTGGAGGGGATGGTCGATCGCTTTCGAGCGGAACTCGGCCCGGAGATGAAAGTCATCGCTACGGGAGGCCTGGCTGAGATCGTGGCTGCCGAGACTCAGGTTATTCAATTCGTCGCGCCTTGGCTCACATTGGACGGTTTGCGAATCATTTGGGGTCTTAATCGTTGAGCGGGGGATTTTCAGGATCAGCGAAACCCGGATTTTATCCGCTTTAGAAAACGGGTCTCTAACGACAAATCGCTTATCCCGAATTGACGTTATAATAGAAATTAGCTGCAGAGCGGGATATTATTCTAAATGAAGACTGAGTTCTTACGGGCTGACCATCCAGTTGCTTTGACGCATGCTGTTGACGTTTTGAAAAACGGCGGGTTGGTGGTATTTCCAACAGATACAGTCTATGGCTTGGCTGCCTTGCCTGACACTACAGAGTGCGTCGAACGGCTGTATACCGTCAAAGGACGCAACAGCACTCGGGCGATCGCGGTGTTGATCGGGAATCCAGAAGAATTAGATCGAGTATCGATATCATCTACTGAAATGGCGTTGCGCCTGGCAAAGCGGTTTTGGCCTGGTCCATTGACGCTGATCGTCCCAAGGCACCCGAGCTTGCCGGATGCACTTTCTCCTCAGCCAACCATCGGGGTGCGCATGCCGGATCACGCGGTTGCCCTGGCTTTGCTGCGCATGACTGGCCCCCTGGCGGTCACCTCGGCCAACCTCTCTGGACAAGATAATACCAATACAGCCCAGGAAGCGTTGGCGCAACTTAAGGGTCGTGTCCACCTGGTGATAGACGGTGGACGAACCCCGGGTGGAATTCCTTCTACAGTGGTGGATTGCACTACACCTGAGCTGGTCATCCTGCGTAAAGGCCCTATCACTCTGGAGGAACTACAGACTGCTTTCGATTAAAGTGGCCTCTAATGCCTGCCAGGTTTCTCACCAACCCTTTATATTCCCTTCATGATCATTTCAGGTTAATGCGTATAATAGTAATTGCATTCTCCTCACTCAAGACCGCCCATGGGGAACCGGAGCCAGCCCCAAAGGGCGGTTTGGGTTTTAAAGGGAAATATGATATGGATTTTGGACACAGGTTCGCCGTTTCTGAAATCCCGGAAGCAACTTTAGAGTTCAGAGAGTGGCCAATTGGGAAGAATGTCTATATCCAACGGATCGCGTTGTCCCTGCAGGAAGCGGTAGAAACCGACCCCAGCGATCATGGCGGCGTTATCGGTGCATAAGGACAGCGGGGGAATGTGAACTGGGAATTCTCTTTGGGCTTGAATCGCATTGCGTAAGGCCTGGTTGGCGGAGACTCCACCGGCAACCAGAATCTCTTCAGCTCGAAATTCTTTCGCCGCAGCCAGGGTTTTGCCAACCAGGACGTCGACCACGGCTGCCTGGAAGCTGGCTGCCAGGTCCTTGACCGGCAAAGGCAGCCGGCTTTCCTCCAGCCGGCGCACTTCGCGCAAGACAGCAGTCTTAAGCCCACTGAAAGAGAAATCCCAAGTACCTTCTAACCAGGCGCGCGGAAAGCTAAAGGCGCGCGGGTTGCCATTTAGGGCTGCCTTTTGAATAGAGGGGCCGCCTGGATAAGACAAACCGAGCAATCGAGCGACCTTATCAAAAGCTTCGCCTGCTGCGTCGTCCAGGGTGCCGCCCAACCGGCGGTAATACAGGTGGGCGGTGATCAAGGTCAACTCAGTATGGCCGCCTGAGACGATCAAGGCTACGAGCGGGAAACGCGGTTCCGGGGGTGGATTCTGATCAGCCGGATATAACCAGGCAGAATACACATGGGCTTCCAGGTGATTCACACCGATCAAGGGCAATCCGCTGCCGAGAGCCAGGCCTTTGGCGGTATTCATGCCAACGACGAGCGAACCGGGTAAACCAGGCCCGCGAGTGACGGCGATCGCATCCAGCTCACCCAGTGTCAGATGAGCCTGCTGGAGGGCCTGCTCGAGCACCGGATAAATTGTGAGGATATGCTGGCGTGAAGCTACCTCGGGGAAGACACCGCCATATTGGGCGTGCAGATCGATCTGGGATGCCACCACACTGGATAAGATCACACGTCCCTGCTCGACGACCGCGGCGGCAGTCTCATCGCAGGAGGATTCAATCCCTAATACGCGGACGGGGAGAGGTGGGAGAGCTGGAGAGCTGGGGAGCTGGGGAGATTGGCTCATGATCTGAGTCGGGTGAATTTAAACTTTGGAAGCTATCAGGTCGCCTTCATCGGCAGCACCAGGTCTAATGGGTATTCTGCCAGGGTTTCGATCTGGCCATCCGGGCGAACCCAAACGGTGTCCTCTAAGCGGACACCCATCCCGCGTTCAGGATAATACAGCCCTGGTTCGACTGTGATCACCGAGCCGGGAACCAGACGCTCGTCTTCGGGGGCGAAGAAACTGAAACGTGGATATTCGTGGATCTGGAGCCCGAGGCCATGTCCCAGGCCATGGACATAACCGATCTCTGTTTGTGGATTGCCCTTGACAGTGGGATGGCCGCGGGCTTCGAAGAGTTCACAGGTACGGTTCTGGTAATCTCGACAAGCGGTATTGACTTTTAATTCACCCATGATCTGGTGGAAAACTGCCAGGACGTCTTCATAAACAGATTGAACATCATCAGGAGCGTAACCCAGGCACCAGGTGCGGGTAAAGTCATAATAATATCCCCCCCCAGCTTCGCAGGGAAAGATGTCGAAGATAATGGTCTGGCCCAAGCGGAGCAGGTCAGCCGGGTTGCCACTGCTATGCGGAACGCCTGCATCGCGACCAATTGAGAATATCGTGCCTTCGGGGTTTTCGGCACCCTGTTCAGCCAGCCATAGGTTGATACGGCTCTTGACATCCGCGATAGTCAGGGGGTTGCCATCAGATTTCAGCAAAACCTCATCCGTCACCTTGTGGGACGTCAGGAAGTCGGCGACATTCCCTACGACGCGGGTGGTGATCTTTCCCATCTTACGGATGCGCTCGACTTCTTCTTTCCCTTTGGTGGCCATAGCCTGGAGCAAGAGCGAGTCACCCACCTGGCCGACGATGGTCAGACCGGGAAGCGAGGATTCCAGGCCAGAAAAGATGGCGTAGGCGGTACCTGCGTCGATCTTACCGTAAATAGCCAGGCGAGCGGTGGTGAGGTCCAGATCGGCCAGCATCTTCTGGTAGCGCTGGATGGTGGCTTGTAAGAGGTTACCATTATTATGTTTGAGCAGCTCATCGAGACGATAATCGCTCAAGCTCTTGGTAGGTAGTCCAGTTTTAGCGGCTTCGTCGCGTTCCATGGAATTATGAAAAAGCACGGGTTTGGAGCCACGCTTTTTTATCAAATCTGCGCTGGTGAGGTGAGCACCGCCAGTCAAATACACCATAGGTGGATTATGTTGTGCAGGACCGGTGACGAGGATCGCGTCCAGGTTGAGAGATTGCATCAGTTGGTCAAGGTCGGATATCATGGGGTCTCCAGGTCATTAATTGCGAATTTCAAGCCAATGAGCAATTGGTTTTCTTGTTCTGGCAAGACAGTACGCGGATCGAACACGATCAGGTCGTCTTGCAGGCGGGCGATGATGGGTGGGTTGAACTGCCTCAGACGATCCAACAACCGGTTAGGGCTGTCCACTCTGAGCGTCAGGACGCGGGAGGGGAGAGTTTCTCCTGGAAGGCTCCCTCCGCCAACCGTCGACTCGCCTGGGATGACTTCACCCAGGCCCAGGTTTTCGACCCAGCGCTGGGCGCGCGCCTGGAGCTGGTCAAGCGGCTCAGCGATCATTCTCCAAACTGGGACTGCAGATAATGCTTCATCTTTCAAATATAAGAGCAGGGTAGCGGAAAGGGCAGCCAAACAAAGTTTATCGGCCCGAATAGCGCGGGCCAGGGGATGCTTCTTTAATTTGGCGACGAGCTCGGCGCGACCAAGGATAATGCCAGCCTGGGGGCCGCCGAGTAGTTTGTCGCCCGAAAAACAAACCAGGTCGGCGCCAGCAGCCAGGGATTCCTGCACCATGGGCTCATGCCCAAGGCCGAAGCGGGCAGTATCGAGCAGTGACCCCGACCCCAGATCGTCTACGATCGGGATGTCAGACGCGTGAGCCAGGTCTGCGATTTCACTTAAACTGGGTTCGCTGGTGAAGCCGATGATCTGGAAATTGGAGCGGTGGGCGCGCAGGAACAAGGCGATGGACTCTTCCTGGAGGGCTTGCTGGTAGTCAGTCAGGTGAACGCGATTAGTCGTACCAACCTCTACCAACCTGGCTCCAGACTGTTTCATCACATCCGGGACGCGAAAGCCACCGCCAATCTCTACCAGCTGGGAGCGGGCAATGGCCACCCCGCGCCGGCGGGCAAGGGCGGAAAGGATGAGCAACACTGCTGAAGCGTTATTGTTGACCACCAGGGAGGCTTCGGCGCCGGTTAGGCGCTTGAGCAGGTCTTC
>DATDRM010000174.1:0-19161 GCA_035291705.1 Anaerolineales bacterium | reverse complement strand
CGGCGCACCATTCTTTGGGTTGCGCATCGATCCTGGTCCTGAGCCGACCATCGATCTCCACCACGGCCAGATTCTACACCTGGGGAATAACCAATTGGAAGTGCGCCACGCTCCTGGCCATACGCGTGGTCATGTTATGTTTTATTGCGCGGCAGATGGGGTATTATTCTGTGGTGATGTGGTTTTCCAGGGGAGCATTGGTAGGACGGACCTGCCAGGAGGCGACTACGACACGCTGATCGCCAGTATCCGCTCCCAAGTGTTGACTCTTCCTGATGAGACACGCCTTCTTTCTGGTCATGGGTTGGAAACATGGGTGGGTGAAGAGCGAAGAAACAACCCATTCTTAGTGTAGACCCCGTAGCATCTAAGAAAGCGGGGGCTTTCCTTCGCCCTGTTTCCCGATTCCTTTCCCCCTATTTTGCGTAATCCACTGCACGTGTCTCGCGGATCACAGTCACCTTGATCTGGCCGGGATACTGCATGCTGTCTTCGATTTGCTTGGCAATGTCACGCGCCAAGCGGATCGATTCGAGGTCATCGACTTCTTCGGGGCGGACGAAGATGCGTACTTCGCGTCCAGCCTGCAGCGCATAACTTTGGTTGACGCCGCTATAGGAGTTAGCCACCTCCTCGAGGGCGCGCACCCGTTTGATATACTGCTCGAGGCTCTCGCGACGCGCCCCTGGTCGTGCGCCTGAGATTGCGTCCGCGGCTTCGACAATCACAGCTTCGACAGATTCTTGCTCGATCTCGTGGTGGTGGGAGGCGATGGTGTTGATCACTTTCGAAGAAACGCCGTAACGTTTGGCGAATTCTGCGCCGATCAAGGCATGGGTACCCTCGACGTTATGATCCATCGCCTTACCCAGATCGTGAAGCAGAGCCCCAGCTTTAGCTACCTCCACGTCAGCGCCCAGCTCGGCGGCGATGACTCCCGCCAGTTGCGCAGTTTCAACGGCGTGGGCGAGCTGATTCTGACCATATGAAGTGCGGAATTTCAGCCGGCCGAGCACTTTGAGAATATCCGGGTGCAACCCAGGGACGCCAGCATCATATGCGGCTTGTTCCCCAGCTTCGGCAATGATACGCTCGACTTCGTCCTGCTCACGTTTGACGATCTTTTCGATATGAGCGGGGTGGATGCGCCCGTCTAGCACTAATTTGGCCATCGAGCGCACAGCGACTTCGCGCCGCACGGTATCGAAGCTGGAAATGGTGATCGCCTCGGGTGTATCGTCAACGATGACATCCACCCCAGCTGCCTGTTCGAAGGCATGGATGTTACGCCCGTTGCGTCCGATGATGCGCCCCTTCATTTCATCCGAGGGGAGAGGCACAAAGGAGGTGGTGACCTCGGAAACTTGCTCGGATGCAACGCGCTGGATGGCGTCAGCTATTAGTTTGCGGGCGCGTTCATCCCCTTCTTCGCGCGCCTCGGCTTCAATCTGCCGGATAACGCGCGCCATATCGGCGCGTGCATCTTTTTCCACTGCTGCTAACAGGACATTGCGCGCTTCTTCAATGCTCATCTGGGAAACGCGTTGTAGCTCTTCTAATTCCTGAGCGTACATTTTTTCGACATCATTAGCACGTTTGTCGACGGCGCTTTGGCGTTTATTGAGTGCCTGCTCGCGTTTGTCCACCCGGTCGGTGCGACCATCGATTTCCTCCCGGCGTTTCTGGAGCCGGTCTTCTTCGCGGCTCAGCTCTGTTCTGCGGCGGGCAATCTCTGCATCGGCTGTCTGGCGGGTCTCGAGAGCTTTATCTTTGGCTTGCAGAATAATGCTGCGCGCCTCTTCCTCAGCACGGTTGACGATGTTTTCTGCATCTTCCTTTTCTTTTTGTTTAGCGCTCGATGCTTGTTGCTGTTTGATGAAATAACCAATCGCCAGTCCCAGTGTCAGGCTGATGGCGGTAATCAATAACCAGATACCTGTATTCATGGGAGTACCTCACTATCGGTTAGAGTATTCCCGGTGGGGCCATTGGATCTCAATTCAGCCCAGACGCGATCCACCACCGGGATAACAATATCATAAGAGAAACCTCTACGGGCCAGATGCCCACTAAGTTTTCGGCGAAACTCAAGCCGTTCTAATTTATTCAATTTTCGGGAATACTTGAGTGCAGCCTGGTAAGCAAGCTCTGCCTCGTCTGGCATATTTTCAGTTAGCGCTTGATCGATCACATCCTCGGCGATCCCCCGTTGCCTTAATTCGTAAACCAGGGCGCGCTTACTCCGCGGACGAAATTCAGCGCGGTTCTCCACCCAGGCCTGGGCGAAGAGCTTGTCGTCTATCATGCCACTGCGCTCCAGGCGCTCCACCACACTGGCGATGACCTCCTCAGATATTCCGTGCCTGCGCAGGTTTTCCTGGATCTTAGCCCTTGAACGCATACGGCGAACGACGAGGTTCAAGGCGCGTTGATAAGCAACCTCGTGCGCGTCTTCAGCCTTCAAGGTGGCGATCTTCTCGTCGTTCAATTCCTGCCCTTCTTGAAGCCAGGCAGCCACGAGGCGGGAAAGGCCAAAGGCGAATTCACCATCGAGGTAGACATTCACCCGTTGGGGGTTGCGCGATTGTATCTTCAAGGCAGTGATTTTATGAGCCATAAAAAAAACAAAAAGCCGTCGGCTACCGTTTGAGCCACGGCTGTCAAGCAGAGCTGGATTAATCTCAGGAATTGATAGGTATCGTGAATAGATAGACTAAAACAACGCCCCGCGCTGGTTAGCGCCTGGCTTCTTGCACAATCCCTATTGAACGGTTTTTCCTGGCGGTTTTGCCTTCGGTTTTTTCTTCGTCCGATATCCTCAATATCAAGCCAGACCTGCGAAGACGCAGGGTTTGTTCAAACCAAGACCAACATTTCTCTGAGATCGTTTTTGCTAAGAGCTCTGCTCTTGACTGCCGTGGCCGCGCGATAATAACGAGGGATAATGTGCGCAGCATTCAATGATGTCTTCATTATACATGAAAATCAGAAAGAAGTCATAGAATAAAAGGTAGATATTGTCACCTTTTGACAGAAATTTTTAATTTTCTCGCTGCAATGACGAGACTCATGCCGAGTATAATCAAGAAATCGACAGCCACCAGGCTGATTTTCTAGCTCGAACATTTGGATGGCTGCTATTCGACGTATTATTGCCAAAGGAGAAAATTATGAGTAGTTTACGGGAAGAGGCTCTTGAGTACCATCGCCTGGGAGGCAAAGCAGGGAAGATATCGATCTTGCCGACCAAACCATTAGCCACCCAACGCGACTTATCGTTAGCCTATTCCCCCGGGGTCGCGTTTCCTGTGTTGGAGGTGGAGAAGGATGCGGAGCTGGCCTATGAGTTTACCTCCAAGGGGAACCTGGTGGGGGTGATCTCGAATGGGACAGCAATTTTAGGCTTGGGCGACCGTGGAGCGCTCGCCTCGAAGCCGGTCATGGAAGGCAAGGGGGTGCTGTTTAAGGTTTTTTCCGACATCGATGTCTTCGACATTGAGGTAAATACCAAAGACCCGGATGAATTTATCCGCGTGGCGGCGGCGATCGCTCCTACCTTTGGCGGGATAAATCTTGAAGATATCAAGGCCCCGGAGTGTTTCTATATCGAAGAGATGCTTAAAGGGATGCTGGACATCCCAGTGTTCCACGATGACCAACACGGCACGGCGATCATCTCCAGCGCAGGCTTACTGAACAGCCTGGAGATCGCCGGAAAGCGCATCGATGAAATTAAGATGACGATCTCCGGCGCAGGAGCTTCAGCGATTTCCTGCGCCGAGCTGGCCGTCAGGCTGGGTGTAAAGCGAGAGAATATTTTGCTGGTGGACAGCCGCGGAGTCGTAACGCGTGACCGGAAGGAGGGGATGAACAAATATAAGGAGCGCTTTGCCCAAGATAGCGATGCTCGCAGCTTATCCGACGCCGTGCGCGGCGTGGACGTCTTTTACGGCTTATCCGTGGCGGACGTGCTCACGCCTGAGATGGTGAAGTCCATGGCTGAAAGGCCGATCATTTTCGCCATGGCGAATCCCGATCCTGAGATCAAGTACGAGTTGGCCAAGCAAGTCCGTCCCGAGGCGATCGTGGCCACAGGCCGATCAGATTATCCAAACCAGGTCAATAACGTACTCGGCTTTCCCTTCATTTTTCGCGGCGCGCTGGATGTGCGCGCCAAGGCGATCAACGAAGAGATGAAGGTGGCAGCCGTTTACGCCCTGGCCGGTTTGACGAAAGAGGATGTACCAGATAGCGTCTTGCGCGCTTACGGGCTGGACAGCCTGAAGTTCGGCGAGGATTACATTATCCCCAAGCCACTCGACTCCCGCGTTCTCTTGTGGGAATCGCCTGCGGTGGCTAAGGCTGCCATGGAGTCGGGGGTGGCCAGAAAGCAGATCGACCTGGATGAGTACCGCCAGCAGCTGGCCTTTCGCCAGGGGAAGGGCCAACAGGTGCGGCACTATATCATGAATAAGGCTAAGTCGGTTTCCCAGAAGAAGCGCGTGGTATTCGCCGAGGGGGAGGAAACCAAGATCATCCGCGCCGCCGCCCAGGTGAAGGATGAAGGCATCGCTATCCCAATCCTAGTGGGTCGTCCGGAAGTGATCCGGGAAAAGATCGCCCAGTTAGGGCTGGATTGCGATCCACAGATTGTCAACCCAGCGAATTTCGAGCGCAGCGAGGAATACGCCCGCGCTTATTACCAGCTTCGCCAGCGGAAGGGTGTGGCACTTTCGGACTCATACAAAGCGGTGCGTGATCCGAATGTGCTTGGCTCGCTGATGGTGAAAATGGGGGATGCCGATGCGTTTGTATCCGGCTTGACCTACGATTATCCCGAGGTGATCCGTCCGGCGTTGCAGATCCACCACACCCATCTTAAAGCCCAGCGAGTAGCGGGTGTGTATATCATGATCGTCGATCAGAGGGTGCTTCTGTTTACTGACGCCACGGTGAACATCGATCCAACGGCAGAAGACCTGGCGGAGATCGCCTGCTTGGCAGCCGATTACGCTCGCCAGCTGGAGCTTGAACCGCGGGTGGCGCTGTTATCTTTCTCGAATTTTGGGAGTACACCGCACCCATTGTCTGACAAAGTGCGCCGGGCGGTGGAAATACTGCGCAGCAAATGCCCCGACTTCGCCGTGGATGGGGAGATGCAGGCTGACACCGCCGTCTTGCCTGAAATTATCGATCAACGATACCCCTTCAGCCAGGTCAAGGATGCCAATGTGCTGGTGTTCCCCTCTTTGGAGGCGGCCAACATCGCCTATAAGTTACTGGCCCGTTTGGGTAACGCGCAGGCTATTGGGCCAATCCTGCTCGGCATGGGCGCTCCGGTGCACGTCTTACAGACTGGTGACGAGGTTCGCGACATCGTCAACATCGCCGCCGTGGCAGTGATGGATGCCATGAGCCGGGATTAGATAATAAAGACGAAATTAGGAAAAATATTGATCAAAGTCGGGTGCCCAACCTAAAGGGGTAAATTCTCCCGTGCTAGATTCTTGGACATAGTTGCCCTGGTATTGGCCGTGGACGATATCGGTGAGCGCTTCGACCAGGGCGTCTATATCCAGAATCGTATTGTAAAGTCCGAATGAGATACGCACTAGGCCAGGCATGTTGGATTTGTCACCGGCGAGCATACGCTCACGCACCGTGCGCGCCTGCTCAGGAGACAGACCGAGCAGGTGCAGGATGTAAGGGTGGGCGCAGAAACAGCCGCTGCGCACCCCGATGCCAAACTCAAAACCCAGGATAGCGGCTACTAGGAAGTGCGAGTAGCCCTCGATCTTGAAGGGGATCACCCCCAGGCGTTCTGCGGCACGGGCTGGATCGCCGTCCCCATAAATCTGCAATCCAGGTACTTGGGTCATTTTTCTCAGGGCATAGGCGGTTAGCTCGGCTTCATGGCTAGCGACAGCCTCCAGGCCGATCGCTTCCAACTGGCGGATGGCAGCAGCCAGGGCGACCGCGCCGACCGTGTTGGGGCTGCCGGCCTCTTCCCTGTCAGGAGGGTCAGCCCACACCACGTCATCCAGGGTGACGATTTCTACCGTCCCTCCGCCTGAAAGGTCTGGATCGCCGTGCTCGAAAGTTTGGCGCAGTCCAACTAATGCTCCTGTCCCGAAGGGGGCGTAAAGTTTGTGGGCTGAGATGGCGACGTAGTCCAGGTGAGCCGGGTCCTCGAGGGATCGCATGTCCACTCGTCGATGAGGAGCCAGCTGGGCGCAGTCGACGGCGACCTGCGCTCCGGCAGCATGCGCCTTTTCAGCCAGACGATGAATCGGATTGAGATAGCCAGTGACGTTGCTGGCGCCGCTGATCGCCACCAGGGCGACGCGGTCGGAATGTCTAACCAGCTGCGCGTCGAAGTCGGCCTCGTCGAGACGCCCATCCGGATGAAGCCCGATGTGGATGACCTTGGCGACGGCTCGCCAGGGCAGGTCGTTCGAATGATGCTCCATGCCGCTTGTCAGGACCACGTCTCTGTGGGGGGTGAAGGGGAACCGCCGCGCCAGCTTATTAAGCGCTTCGGTCGCATTTTTGCCGAAGATGCAGGTTTGGCGGTGTGGATCACCGCCAACGAACTGCAGGACTGTCTGGCGAGACGCTTCGTAGGCGTGGGTGGAAATCTGGCTTTTAAAGCCTGTACCGCGATGGACGCTGCTGTAATAAACCATAAAATCGTTGATCGCCTGTTGAACCGCCTTGAAGGGGGGCGTGGAGGCGGCATTATCCAAGTTGATATAACGTTGGTGAGACCCGTCTAACACGGGGATCTGGACATCGATACCAGTAAAGAGGGCAGGATAATGGGGGAGAGTGAAAGTATTGGCCATCTATTGTTCTTGTTGAATAAGGATGTTCCTTGGTAATCGACCTTGCCTGATTATAAAATTATAGCATCTGGAATTACGAATTTGTAAGGGGGGAGAAAAGTACCAAAATCAGATAAAACCACTTGCATTTAATCGTAGATTAAGATATACTGTGTGTGTTTGTGGTGGAAAGTGGATCAAAGTGGAACGCCGGCTCAACCGGCGTTCGGACCTTAATCTCATTGTAGAACATATGTTCCTTGGACAGTACCAGCATAACATCGATGAAAAAGGTCGTTTGACCATCCCGGCCCGTTACCGGGATTTACTGGCTGCACAAGGCGCGTATGTCACCCTGGGCTTCGATCATTACTTGATGGTCCTGACGGTGCCATCCTTTGAACAGGTCTCCAAGCGGGTAAATCGCATGAGCATGACGGATCCCAGGGCTCGTTTGCTTAAACGCCTGATCTTTTCGAATGCAGAACTCGTCGCCGTAGACAAAGCCGGTCGGATCTTGATCCCGCATTTTTTGCGAGAGGCAGTTCATCTGGATAGTGAGGCAGTTGTTGTGGGGGTAGGCGGCTACTTTGAAATCTGGTCGCCTGAATTCTGGTCTGGACAAACTAACCTGATGCAAGACACCGAAAAAGACGCGCTGAGTTTTATGGATCTGGATCTCTCATTGGGTGAGTGATAATGGGTATGGTTAAATGGGTTGATTTACATCTGGCAGCTTATGAGAGACCTACTGTCTCACCAACCTGTTCTTTACAATGAAATTATACACGTTTTACAGCCGCGCCGCGCAGGTCATTATGTCGATGGTACCCTGGGAGCGGGAGGGCACGCCTGGGGAATCCTGAAAGCTAGCGAACCTGAGGGATGCCTGTTGGGTTTAGATGTCGACCCTGAGGCATTGCGTCTGGCCAGGGACCGGCTTGCTCCTTTTAGGAAGCGAGCTTTTATCGTCCAGGCCTCTTACACGAACTTCCGAGCGCAGCTGGACGAGCTGGGGTGGGAGATGGTAGATGGCATCCTGCTCGATTTGGGGTTATCGTCTATGCAAATAGACACCTCAGAGCGGGGATTTTCCTTCCAACAAGATGGCTCCCTGGATATGCGCTTCGACCCGCGCAACCCCGTCCGGGCTGCCGATTTGGTGAACAACTTGACAGAGGCAGAGCTGGCGGACGTGTTATTCAAATATGGCGAGGAACGGCGCTCACGCCGGGTTGCCCGGGCGATCGTTCTTGCCCGACCGATCTATACCACCCTCCATCTGGCTGAGGTGGTCAAATCAGCGACCAGCAGTGGCAAACAGGGAATGCACCCTGCCACCAGAACCTTTCAAGCCTTACGGATCGCTGTTAACCAGGAACTGGATGCCTTAGCTAAGGTATTGCCTGAGGCGATCATTTCCCTGGTTCCCGGCGGCAGGTTGGCGGTGATCGCTTTCCATTCGTTGGAGGATCGCATTGTCAAGCAGTATTTTCGCCAGGAGAGTACAGATTGTTTGTGTCCCCCCCGGCAACCGATATGTACCTGTGGGCATACTGCGACGATCAGAGAGATTACACGTCGCCCGATGCGACCCACGGAAGATGAAATACGGCAGAATCCGAGAGCCCGCAGCGCCCGCTTGCGGGTGGCAGAAAAATTATCGAGTGGGTGATTTTGGCACTACTCTTGCAAGCCTGTATGGAGCATATCGGATAGAGGGTTACCTTTCCTGAACGGACACAGATCCCTTTCGAATGGTAGCAGGAATTATGAATCGTGTACAAAATCTGACCCAGGCTTATTCCCAGGCTCCCTGGCGGAAGCAACTGCAATGGATTGGACTGTTCATGCTGGTTTTGATCTTGGTGGCGCTTGTGGCTGGCATTTATCTGAGCGTCTCTGCCGAAGCTTCTTCGAACGGCCGCGCGATCCAGGCTATGTATGCCCAAATTGAACGGATGGAACGAGAGATTGAGGACCAGAAAACACAGCTGGCTTTCTTAACCTCGAACGATGAGATGGCGAAGCGAGCCGAAGAAATGGGCTTTCTCCTCGTCAATAAAGACGAGGTCCTCTACATCATCGTCCCTGGTTACAAGAGATCGGGCCAGGTGATCCTGGGTTCACCCCCAGGCTCACCGGTGCCCGGTGCATCCATGCTGTCTCCGGAATACACGCAGTCCTTGTTCGACTGGCTGAGAGAAAGGATTTTCGAACCTGCCGCACCTTTGGTACAGGAGGTGAGGCCATGAGCAATGAGTTTACCTGGCGTTACACCACTCTGGGAGTCTTATTGAGCGCCCTGGCTGGTTTTATCATGGTTCAGATGCTGCGCATACAAATCAGTCCACAGGCGGATGATTTGCGCTTGAAAGGGATGGCTTATTCTGGAAACCTGACCATTATTACCCCGGCGCGAGGCGAGATCTACGACCGGGGCGGAAATCTATTGGCTGGCAACACGACTGTTTATGAGGTAGGGGTGGAATTGGCTGATGTGGAAAACCCTGGGACAATCGCCCTGGGAATGAACGCCGTCGTCGGTTCTAATTATGATGATATTTTTGCCGCGGCAAGTGTCAAGCCTTCTGAAGAAGCTGTGTATGCCTCGTTGGCTAGATCTGTTACTGCCGAACAAAAAGATCGCCTCGAGCAACTTGCAGGGGAGATGCAAAAGGCTTATGGCGACAGCAAGGAGCAGGATCGCCCAAGCCTGGCAGGCTTAACCTTTACGCCATATCTTCAACGGAGCTATCCAGAAAAAAGGGTAGGATCAAATATCCTGGGTTTTGTCAGTCGGGAAGGACGAGGATACTACGGAATCGAGGAGAGATACAACGACCAATTAGCAGGAGAGGCACGCAAAGTTTGGATCTCCCTGGATCCCAACCAGGTAGAAGACCGGCCTAATGTCCCGAGTGGGGTTAGTTTGATCCTCACCATCGACAGGGATATACAATCCGAGGTTGAAAAGATCCTCGATAAAGCTATTACTGAGAGCGGCTCAGAGGCTGCGACCATCGTGGTGATGGATCCGAAAACCGGCGATATCCTGGCCATGGCGACAACGCCGCGCCTGGATCTCAATGAATTCTGGCGGTACGATGAAATCTTTATGGATTCCACACCTTTCAACCGTGCGATAAGCAAGACTTATGAACCCGGTTCAGTTTTCAAGGTGTTAACGATGGCCTCGGCGCTTGACAGCGGGGCGGTCAAGCCAGACACCAACTTCCTGGACACCGGCTCAATCGAAGTTGGCGGCAATATCATTCATAACTGGGATCGGGGTGCCTGGGGACCGCAAACCATGCTTGGGTGTATGCAGCATTCTTTGAATGTCTGCTTGGCATGGGTGGCGACAGAATTGCGTGCAAACCGGTTTTACCGATATATGCAGGCTTTCGGCTTTGGGCGACTGACAGGGATCGATTTAGCTGGCGAAGCATCAGGCCGATTGAAGATTCCGGGTGATAGCGATTGGTATGAAGCCGATTTGGGCACCAATTCATTCGGTCAAGGCGTGGCAGTCACACCAATCCAGATGGCCATGGCGATTTCCGCAGTTGCTAATGACGGTAAAATGGTCATTCCACGGATTGTGCTGTCGTTTGTTGACCAGAACCGGCAGTATAATACCTCTCCCCAGATAGCCGGTGAACCGATAAGCGGAGAAACAGCCCATACCCTCACCGAAATGCTGGCGACATCCCTGGAGGTTGAGTCTTCCATCGCTCTCGTGGAAGGATACCGGGTGGCTGGGAAGACCGGGACGGCCGAGATCCCCACGCCAACCGGCTACACCAGCAGCCAAACCCACGCTTCCTTCGTAGGTTGGGGACCAGTTGATGACCCCCAATTCCTGGTCTATGTCTGGTTGGAAAAACCGACCACTGCTCCCTGGGGGTCCGTGGTCGCTGCGCCAGTTTTCCGCCAGGTTGTCGAACGCCTGGTTGTGTTGATGAATATACCTTTAGATAAAGATCGCCGGCGATTGATGGATAACTAATAGTTGTCATGTTAACTCTGACCGACGTTCTCGAAGCGCTGACTGACGTGCGCCCCGAAGGCACGGGACGGGTGATTACCAGTGCTGTGATCGACTCCCGCGAAGCTATCCCGGGCTCACTCTTCGTGGCTCTGGAAGGTGAGCACACTGACGGCCATGACTACGTCCAAGATGCCTTCGACCACGGCGCAACTTTGGCGCTGATTGAGAGAGACCTCTCGGCTCAATTCCTGCAGCTAGATTTGCGCGCAGGTGGGCAAGCGGAATCCCTAGCGAATATTGGGGAAACCCCTTTTTGCATAAGGGTAACAAATAGTTTGCTAGCTTTGCAACAGATTGCCCGTGATAGGCGGCAGCGGATGAACTTACGAGTGGTTGGGATCACCGGAAGCGTGGGAAAATCAACCACCAAGGAACTCGTCGCGCAGGTTCTAAGCCAACGTTACTGCACATTGAAGAGTTTTGGCAATCTGAATAATGAAATTGGCGTTCCTTTGACTTTGCTCCAGCTGACCGAGGAACATGAACGCGCCGTCCTGGAGATGGGTTTTTATGTGCCTGGGGAGATCAGCCTACTTTGCGACCTGGCTTTACCGCAGGTGGGCGTGATTACAAACATTGGACCTGTCCACGCTGAACGGGCCGGGTCAATCGAGACCATTGCAAAGGGTAAGGCTGAATTAGTGCAAGCCCTGCCTCCTGCGCCGGAAGGATTAGCGATCCTTAACTATGATGATCCCCGGGTGCGAGGTATGGCCGACCAGACCCGTGCCGAAGTGTTCTTCTATGGCCTGGATCCAGCAGCAGATTTATGGGCAGACGGGGTAGAGGGGTTGGGGCTGGAAGGGATTCGTTTTAGACTACATTACCACAGCGAAGTTTTTCACCTGCGGGTGCCCCTCATCGGCCGGCATTCGGTGCATACAGCATTGCGGGCTGCTGCGGTCGGGCTGAAGGATGGCCTGACATGGCAGGAAATCGTCAATGGCCTGCATTCTAGCCAAACCCAGTTACGCCTGGTGGCAGTGCGCGCCGAAAATGGCGCGCTAATCCTGGACGATACGTATAATTCTTCTCCCGAGTCTACACTGGCAGCTTTGAACCTTTTAGAAGAGCTGGACGGTCGTAAGGTCGCCGTTTTAGGTGATATGCTCGAGCTAGGTCAGTATGAACAGCAAGGGCACAAGATGGTCGGGGCGCGGGTTGCAGAAGTTGCCGATGAACTGGTGACAGTTGGTGAACGTGGCAGGATAATTGCCGAGTCTGCTGCGCGAGCGGGCTTGGCCCAGCACGCTATCACTGAGTTCGACAATAGCCAGCAAGTGATCGGATTTTTACGGGAACGACTTACTTCGCAGGATGTCGTGCTGGTTAAAGGCTCACGAGGGATACGGATGGATGTCATTGTCTCCGCATTGGAGGGACGAAGATGACCCAGATGCCCCTCGCCTTAGGACTGGCTGGGATCAGTTTTTTGCTGGCGGTGATCTGGGGACCACCTTTATTAAGGGTTTTAAGACACTTCAAAATCGGCAAGTCGATTCGCGTGGAATTGCCGGAGAGGCATTTCGCAAAATTGGGTACACCGACCATGGGCGGTGTCATGATCGTTGTTCCGGTCTTATTGGTGACTGCTCTGATGAACGCAGTTTCCTTGATGGGACTGACCGTATTGGGGCGTTCGGTTTTACTGCCAATGGGCGTTTTGTTTGTGTATGCGATTTTGGGTATGGTCGATGACTGGGAAGGCGTCCGCGGTCAGCGTAAAGGTTTGGGATTACGAGCACGCTATAAATTACTCGTCCAGGTTGTATTCTCACTGGTGGTGGTGATCGGTTTGTATTATTTTCTTGATGTGCCTCAGATGTACCTTCCTGGCATTAAAAAGGAAGTCGAGATCGGGTTTTGGTATATCCCCATCGCCATGTTCCTGATCGTGGGCTTGTCGAATGCGATGAATTTTACGGATGGTTTGGATGGGTTAGCAGGGCTGATCGCGGCGACGGCGTTCGTAGCATATGGGGCGATTGCTCTTTTGCAGGAGCAAATCTTTCTGGCTCGCTTTTGTTTTACTGTGGTTGGAGCGCTTTTTGGCTTCTTGTGGTTCAACGTTCACCCGGCTGAGTTGATTATGGGTGACACAGGATCGCTTTCTTTGGGAGCAGTCCTGGCAGTGATAGCACTGATGACCGGGCAATGGATTTTATTACCGTTGGTGGCAGTCATCCCACTTAGTGAGACGTTGAGTGTAATCTTGCAGATCGCATTCTTCAAAATGACCGGGGGCCGGCGATTGTTCAAAATGGCCCCTCTCCACCATCATTTCGAGCTATCTGGCTGGAGTGAAACCCAGGTAGTGCAACGGTTTTGGTTGATCGGCCTGTTATTTGCCTTGATTGGAGTAGCCCTGGCAATCGCATAATGGGATCGCCAAAATTGGGTGCCACTTGACACAGGGATTAGAGCAGAAAATCAGAGAGGTTTGTTCATACCGAGGGATGCAGAGCATGGGTGGTTGGAATGGTCGACGCGTGGTGATTATCGGGGCTGCCCGGCAGGGTATTGCCCTGGCGCGTTACCTGATCCACCACGGCGCTACAGTGGTGCTCAACGACCACCTGCCGCTAAGCGAGCTTAAGGCAGCCCAACAAGCCCTGGCGGGAGAGCCAGTCGTTTGGGTCTGTGGAGAACATCCGCTAAGCCTGTTAGATGGCGCTGATCTGGTCTGCCCATCCGGAGGAGTTCCGCTGACGCTGCCGTTGATCGTCGAAGCGCAGCGCCGGGGGATTCCTCTCTCAAACGACTCGCAGATCTTTCTTGAGGCGGCACCTTGTCCAGTGGTAGGCATCACCGGCTCTGCTGGGAAAACGACCACGACGACCCTGGTTGGACGAATGGCTGAGGCCGCAATACATAAGAATGAAGATGGAAGGCGGGAAGCGGAAACATTTCATTTTTCATCCCTCAGCCCTCATCCTTCCAGAGTCTGGGTGGGCGGGAATATTGGCTTACCATTGATTGCAGTGGTTGACGAGATGCGATCGGATGATTTAGCAGTGATGGAAATCTCCAGCTTTCAATTAGAGGAGATGGAGCGCTCTCCCCAGATTGCGGCGGTGCTCAATGTCACCCCCAACCACCTAGACCGGCATAGCACGATGGCTGCTTACCAGGAGGCGAAAGCCCGCATATTGAAATTCCAGTCATTTCAAGGGGTCGCTATCCTTAACCATAACGATCCTGGATCATGGGATCTGCGTGCGGAAGTCAAAGGGAAGCTGTTGACCTTCGGGATCACATCGCCTCCGCCAGGACAGAGTGGTGTTTTCCTGATGCCTGACGGGCAAACTTTGGCGATGAGGATAGTTCGAGGACAGAATTTAGAGATCCCTTTGCTGGATCGCAAGGATATAACCTTGCGTGGGGATCATAATCTGCAGAATGTGTTGGCAGCCTGTGCCATTGCATGTGCGGTGGGGTTACCGGGTGAAGCTATTTTGACCGGAGTATATGGGTTCAATGGTCTGCCGCATCGTTTGGAGTTCGTAAGGAGCTGGGGCGGGGCGGATTGGTACAACGATTCGATCGCTACAGCCCCTGAACGAGCGATGGCGGCGATCGATTCATTTCACGAACCTTTGGTGCTATTGGCTGGCGGCCGGGATAAAAATCTCCCCTGGGATGAATTCGCTGCCCTGGTGACCCGGCGAGTGAAGCATGTAGTCTTGTTCGGCGAAGCCTCCGAGAAGATCGCTCAGGCAATATTGGCCTCTTCACTTGCGGCGCGGGTCAAGATTACACATTGTGCGGGTTTGCCCGAAGCGGTCATGGCGGCTGCGGAGGTTGTATCTCCTGGCGACGTGGTGCTGCTTGCGCCTGGAGGGACAAGTTTTGATCAGTATCGCGATTTTGAGGATCGCGGGGAGGCCTTTCGAAGATGGGTCATGGAACTCCCTTAATCATTAGTCGGGAAATTACCAGACGTGCTTCAAGCAAGGTGGAAGCGGCGCGCCGGCCTTTACGCCTGGGGATCGATGTCCCATTGCTGTTGATTGTCAGCACCCTGCTGGTCTTTGGCTTGCTGATGGTGTATTCAGCGAGCTGGGACTTTTCCTCAACTTTCATGGGAGAATCGCCGACTTACATGCTCGTCCGCCAGCTAGTTTTCCTCGGGATGGGGGTGTTAGTTGCTTTTTTCTTAACCTGGTTCAATTACCATCGCTGGCAAAAACTAGCGCCGATTGCCATGGCAGTGACAATCGTCGGGTTAATTGCCGTGTTAATCGGGAATGAGGTGATTAACAACGCCGTACGTACCTTCTTCCAAGGCTCAGGCCAGCCATCCGAGGCTGCAAAATTAGCCATCGTGATCTATTTATCGGTGTGGTTATACGCCAAACATGACCAGCTAAGCGATGTAAGTTTTGGATTAGTCCCACTCGGGGCAATCCTGGGGGTTCTGGGAGGTCTGATCTTTTTGCAACCCGACTTAAGTGCTGCAACCACCATCTTCTTACTGGGAGGCATCCTGTTTTTCCTGGCTGGAGGAGATTTACGGCAAATCGCATTCTTGTTAGTGTTGGGTTTGATCGTAGGTTGGATCGTGTTGCGTTTTCATCCAACGGGCAGCCAGCGATTGTCGGAATACTTGATCAGCATTAAAGATCTGACTCAGGCGCCGATGCATTTATCGCGCTCGCTGGAAGCTTTGGTTAAAGGAGGCTGGTTTGGGGTGGGGATCGGCCAGGCTAATACGAAACTAACCGGCTTGCCTGTGCCACCGACGGATAGTATCTTTGCAGTGGTAGGCGAAGAAACGGGATTCCTGGGCGCGTCCGGCGTGGTAGTTTTATACCTTTTGTTGATGTGGCGTGGCCTGAAAATTTCCCAGAGGGCGCCGGACGGGTTAGGCAAATTAATGGCCGCTGGATTAAGTCTCTGGCTTGCTATAGAAGCCTTTATCAATATGGCCGTAATTGTGGGTTTAGTTCCATTTGCCGGCAATGCTTTACCTTTTATCAGCGCTGGTGGTTCAAATCTTATGGTTTCCTTGGCTGCGGTTGGAATCCTTTTGAATATCTCGCGCTTGTCCGCCCAAAACCAGGCTGAGGAAGAGAGGGCTTTTGATGCGGTTGTTGATCTGCGCTGGCGGGACCGGCGGTGGCGTGTACCCCGCTCTCGCCGTACTGAAAGTACTAACAGAAGCTCTAGACGGTAGATTAAGGACGAAGGATGAAAGACGGAGAACATTAGAAATTAGTGATCCTTCGTTGGTCATCCCTGATCAATCTTTCGAGGTACTTTGGATTGGTGGAATCGGTGGTATGGAGGCTGATCTGGTAAAACGGGAAGGTTTACCTTTTGTGGCAATCCCAGCTGCAGGAGTGCATGGAGTCGGCCTGCGGGCTCTGCCACACAACCTGTGGCAGGTTAGCCGCGGGTTTCTAGCGGCGCATCGTGTTATCCGTCGCTTTCGCCCAGAGGTAATGTTCTTCACTGGCGGTTATTTGGCTGTGCCGGTGGCTTTGGCTAGTCGCTTGCCGGGAACGGCCCGATCCCACCCGGCCAATCTGCTTTATGTTCCGGATATCGAGCCTGGGCTGGCGTTGCGGACATTGGCCCGTTATGCTGACCATATCGCTCTTACGGTTGAGGATTCTAAGGCTTTCTTTTCTCTGCGTACACCGCTTACGGTAACCGGCTACCCAACGCGCCGTGAATTGCAATCTTGGACAGACGAGTCTGGGCGCCGCGCCCTGAATATATCTCCGGAAATACCAACGGTGTTGGTCTTCGGCGGGAGTAAAGGAGCGCGATCGATCAACCGTGCCTTATTGACCGGCTTGCCAGACTTATTGGCAGAGATGCAGATCATCCATATCAGCGGTTATCTAGATTGGCCAGAGGTAGAAAGCGCTAAAGCGGGCTTGAATCCACAATTGAAAGCGCGTTATCTGGCTTATCCATATCTCTATACAGAAATGGGCGCAGCCATGCGCGTGGCCGATCTGGTCGTCTCCCGCGCCGGGGCTTCGTCCTTAGGTGAATACCCTTTATTCGGATTACCAGCTGTGCTGGTACCTTACCCGCATGCCTGGCGGTACCAGGAAGTGAATGCACACTATCTTGCAGAAAGGGGCGCGGCACTCATCCTGGCGGATGCGGATTTGCCAACACAATTAGTACCCACGGTCAGAGGGTTGATCGCTGATCCGCCACGAAGAAATGCGATGCGCCGCGCCATGCTCTCCTTATCGCATCCCGAAGCTGCTGAGTCCATAGCAACCCTATTATTGAGGTTGGCAACTACGCAGGACCAGGAAAGGAATTGAGGCATGGTTAGCTTGTTAATGTTCTTCTATATCTTTCTCGCCCTCTTTGGAGTAATCGGGTTCATGCGTGGCTGGGCTAAGGAGTTAACGGTTATCTTCAGCGTCTTTCTTGGGTTGGGATTCATGGCTGCGTTTGATAATCTAATCCCCTTCACCAGGGATCTATTTTCAGAAGGTTCACCAATAGAATTTTGGTTCCGCGTGATAGTCGTCATCCTTCTGGTGTTATTCGGTTACCAGTCGCCGAGATTTTCTCGAATTGCCAAGGCATCAGAAAAGCGCGATCTTATCCAAGATCATTTACTTGGTTTAATTTTCGGCTTGATCACCGGGTATATGATCGTAGGAACGTTGTGGGCATTCATGCATGCGGCAGGTTATCCCTTCAGCCCTTATATTACCTCTCCCAAAAATGACCCCGAATTGGGAGAAACCGCACTCCGGTTGATCAAATGGTTCCCGCCAAATTTCTGGCTGGGACAGCATCCTTATGTTTATGTGGTCGTAATCGTTGCTTTTATCTTCGTGATCGTTGTATTTATCTAGTCTGGAAAGATTAACCTGTCTACCGATTTATTTTTCAAGGATGATGACACACATTCATTTGATCGGGATTGGTGGAAGCGGCCTTTCGGCCATTGCTCGCATCTTGCTGGAGAGCGGGTACACTGTTAGCGGCTCGGATAAGCAGCTTTCCCCACTCGCTGCGCAAATTCAGGCGACCGGAGCGAGGGTTTTCACAGGACACCAGGTTGAAAACGTGGCTGGTGCAGACCTCGTGGTCCGCTCGTCCGCCATTCCCGATGATAATGTGGAAGTGAAGGCAGCTATGGCTGCCAGTATTCCGGTGCTCAAACGATCTGATTTCCTGGGCCAATTGATGGAGAACCGTTTGGGGATTGCTATCGCTGGCACGCACGGCAAAACAACTACGACAGCCATGATCAGCTGGATGCTGACCGCGCTGGACCAGGACCCATCATACATTATCGGTGGCGTAGCACGGAATATGGGCACGAACGCTCACGCTGGTCGGGGCGCGGCCTTCGTCATTGAGGCAGATGAGTACGACCACATGTTTTTGGGGTTGCGCCCAATGATTGCCATCGTCACGAATATAGAACACGACCATCCAGATTGTTTCCCAACACCACATGATTTCTACCAGGCGTTTGTGAAGTTTGTGGAGCAGCTGACTCCCCAGGGCATACTCCTGGCTTGTGTGGATGATCCAGGCGCGGCGAAGCTGCTTGAAGAGTCGTTAGAAGGAGAAAGGCGGGTATTCGCCTATGGTTTGAGTCGCCAGATTGATCTTGATGTTCCCGTTTTTGCTGGATCTGAATCAAACCCGAACGAGCGCGGTGGTTTCAACTTCATGGCTATGTATGGCGACACTCCTCTGGCTCGAGTCTCTTTACAGGTCCCAGGGGAGCATAATGTCCGTAATGCGCTGGCTGCTCTGGCTGTAGCGCATTTAATGGATTTATCTGTCAAAGATGCGGCGGAGGCACTGGGAGCTTTCCAGGGAACAGGCAGGCGCTTTGAAGTGCGCGGAGAGTCGGGGGGGATCATGGTGGTAGACGACTACGCTCACCATCCAACAGAGATTCGCGTTACGCTAGCTGCAACCAAGATGCATTACCCTGGACGCCCGTTATGGGCTGTTTGGCAGCCTCACACATATTCACGCACACGGTTGTTTTTTTCTGAGTTCGCCAACGCCTTCAATGATGCCGATCATGTCCTGGTCACCGAAGTGTTTGCAGCGCGTGAAGCTGTCGATCTGGATTTCTCCGCCAACCAGGTTGTACAGAATATGCGCCATCCGGACAAACATTTTATCGCGGATCTAGATCAAGCTCCAGCGTTCCTGGTATCCCGGATTCATTCGGGAGATGTGGTGGTTGTTTTATCGGCCGGCGACGCTGCTCGAATCAGCACAGAGGTTCTAAGTGCGCTTCAGAAGGAGGCGGATAAGAATGCCTAATAATAA
>DATDRM010000173.1:0-14411 GCA_035291705.1 Anaerolineales bacterium | reverse complement strand
CAGGATATCTAACCAGATGACCGGTCGGGAGCCGACTGAGGCTTCTGCCTGGTTGAGAAGATTTTCCGCCTCCTGCAACCGCCCCTGGTGGATGCGGATTTCCGAAAGTTGACATAAGGGTCTGACAATATCGTCCACGCCGCGTTCGCACAGTTCCAGCGCTTCTGCCAGCGCAGATTCGGCTTCTTCCCAGTCGACGCTCTGTCCAAACGTATGCAGCTCGACAGTCAACCACGCCAGAGTCATGTCAAAGTATGCCAAACTATGCAGATCGCCGAGGCTGCGTGTTTCCTGCAAGCAATTGCGGAGGATTTGGAGGGCTTCTTCCCAGGAGCCATCCAGGAACTGTAAGATTGACCGGAATACCGATAATTCCACCTTCACTCCGCGAGGATTAGCGAGATTATTGGCCATCTCTTCCAGGGAAGGTAAAGCATCCTTAACTTGTTTCAGCTCCCCCAGGTCTAAGGAGGTGCCCGTTAATTCTATCAGGGTGAATAACTCTTCCCGGAGTACGCCACGTTGACGGGTGATGTCGACCGCCCGTTGGTAATGGCAACGAGCCGCTTCCATGTCGCCATAAAAAACTTTTTTCATCGAGCCCAGGTTGGAATGGGCGCGGGTGGCAATAATCAGCAATCCAGAAGACTCGGCTAATTCAACTGCTTTCGCCAGGGCTTCTAGTGACTCTTCAGGAGTTATATCGGGCAATATGCCAAGCGTTGTGAGCGCGTCTGCCTGGACTTCAATCGCCCCCAATTTTTCGGCCATTTCGAGGGCTTTCAAGCAGAGTTCTTTTGCCGGCCCAGGGATTCCGTTGAAGTGGTATTCTCGAGCCGCCTCATGCACCAGGAAAGCGATGTCGGAGCTCTCGGGCGCTCCAGTGGTCGCCTCTAATCCTTCCTGGCAGAGGCGTAACCCCAGGGGAGTTTTACCATCCCACCAGGCGGCGCGTGCTGAACGGGCATACAGGCGCGCCACCCTATCAGGCTCGGGAAGGGACTGGTAAAAGCCGATCGCTTCCTGCCAAATGTGGATCGCGTCTTCAAAACGGCTCTGGTTATTCAGCGCTTCGCCCAATCCAACCAGAAGTTCTGCTCGCTGAGGTGGAGTGCAGGCCAGAGAAAGCCCGCGGCGAAAATGGTTTTCCGCCTCCTGGTTTGCGAAAGATGCCAGGGCAGCTTCCCCAGCCAATGAGAAATACTTCAAGGCGCGCTGGTCTTCCCCGGCTTCAGAGAAATGTTGGGCTAGGCGAGGAGCCAATTCGCGCGAGTCGAGCCGGTGTGGATACATATTTTCAACTGTCTCACCCACCGCCAGGTGTAAGCGCTTGCGATCGGAAACCAGTATCGAGGCGTAAGCTGCATCTTGCACCAGCGTGTGAAGGAAGAGGTATTCCAGCTCTGGTTCGACTGAGGCGACGCGGATCAACCCGGCCGACTCAAGATTGCTGAGCGTGTTAATAGTTTCTCCGAGTGCAGACTTGGCAGCTGGACCGTCCTGTCCCAAAACTTGCTGGAGCACCTTGACAGGAAACTGGCGTCCCACTACCGAAGCCACGCGTAGCGTGTATTTGCCTTCATCAGACAGACGGTCAATGCGCGCCGTTAATAATCCCTGCAGGTTGTCAGGGATATCGACTTTCTCGATGCCTGGGCTGGCGATCCAACCTCTCCCATGGCGCATAATTGCGTTGCGTTCGATCAGCATGCGTACAACCTCTTCGACGAAGAAAGGATTGCCTTCGGATTTTTGTAGGATCAGGGTGCGCATCGGATCGGGCAAGGCCTCGATTTCCAGCAAATTGGCAATGAGCTGCCGGCTGTCTCTCTCTGACAGGGGTTCCAGGGAGATTTCCGACAAGCTATTTCCCAGGAGCTCACGCGCTGCTGTGACCAGTTTCCAACCTGTGGAATCTCGATCGGGCCGGATCACCAGGCAGAACAATACTGATGCTGAGAAGACCAACGGCAGTGACTTGGCTAACGTCTCAATCGAAGCTGGATCGCTCCAGTGCAGGTCTTCCAGGATCAAGATCAGTGGCCGGCGAGATGCTAAGGCCTGCAATAACTGGCGCAGCGCAGTAGCGTAATGTGCCTGGAGAGCCTGAGGGTCGAGCGGCCGCAGGTATTCCAGGGCTTCCTCTTCCAGGTTCAAGTTGAGAAGATGGCCCAGGTAAGGGTAGACCCCCAGAGCGGCGGAGGGGATGACCGCTCCCGCCGGCTCCACAGAAGGCTGGTCGGCATTCTCTTCGAACAGATCGGTCATCAGCGCCAGGAGAGCGGCGCGCGTTTCCACTTCGCCAGCCAGTCGATTGATTCCAAGCAGCGATCGCAGTAGATCAGATACCAGGTGATAAGCCATGCCCTGGCCATAAGACAGGCAGCGTCCTTCGGCCCATTGGGGAGCCGGCGATCGGTTGGAAGCGGCGATGCCAGCCTCCCACTCTGTGATTAGGCGAGTCTTGCCCAGTCCAGGTTCACCTTTAACCAGTACGGCGCGACCCAGCCCAGTGCGAACCGTATCGCATAGGGTGAGTAACCTGACCAGTTCCTTGTCCCTCCCGACCATTGGGCTTCCCAGGCCAACCAGGCCACGCAAGCTGCCTGGTTCTGCTTTCAAACCGAGTACCTGGTAAACGCGGAGCGGCTCGCCGCGGTCTTTGACTTCGATCGATCCGAGATCCAGACAATCGAAAACGGGTGCCACGAACCGATGCGTATTCTCTGAGACCAAAACCGTCATCGGTTGGGCAGCGAACTTAAGGCGCGCGGCGAGGTTTACGGCGCCTCCGATTGCGGTGTATTCATATTTGAGATCGTTGCTTATTGGGCCGACAACCACCGGTCCGGTGTTCAGGCAAAAACGCATATCGAATTTAATGTTATATTCCTTTGAAACTTGGGCAGCATATACCTGGATAGCCTGTAGCGAGTCGAGAGCCGCGCGTACTCCCCGCATGGGATCGTCCTCGTGGGCGAGCGGTGAACCGAAGAAGACAACCAGCGAGTCACCTAATAAACGCGCGATCGTGCCTTCATAGCGATAGATGATCGGCGTGATGCGGTCGAAGGCGTCATTCATGAGCCGCGACCAAGATTCGATGTCCAGTCGCCCGGCCAGATCGGTTGAGCCGACTACGTCAACGAACAGGACGGTGACGACACGCCGCTCCCCAGAAAGGGTTGCAGCGCGTGCTTTTTCAGCCAGGGGAGCTGGGGCAGCGGCTGCCAGACGGGCGTGCCTGGCGTCATCATCGGCTGTCTTAATACGCGCAGACTGACCGCAATACATACAGAAGCGCGCCCAGGCAGCCAGTTCCGCCTGGCAGTTCGAGCAGCGCATAACGAGGGCTTTTCCGCAGTTTGCACAGAAGCGGGCCGGGGAAGGGTTTTCAGTTTGGCAGTTTGGACATATCATCTGTGATGGATTCCTGGGTCTGCATCAATTCATCCAAGCAGTGGGAATTCCAGAAGAAAAATAAAAGCTTACTAATATTTTAGCATGGTATTGGAGTACTAATCAATGTGATGTTGGAAGAAGAATTTGCTCACCAACTATTAATACTCCTCCAATTATTCATATATTGACCCGGATACTCTTTGCGGGTATGCTTAATGGATAGTAATCAATAATCTGTATCGAGTTTTTTAGCTGCCATCGGTAGCACACGAAATGAAATTCCTTTTGGTAAGATGATGGTTGGTCGGATCGTCAATTGAATTGAGATGCAGAGAAGATCGCTTTCACGACGTGATTTCCTCAAGCTATGCGCCCTATCCTTGGGTAGCCTGGCGTTGCGCCCGTGGGGGCAGCGCTTGTTCGCCTTGCCAGATTTCCCCCAAGCGGAGCGGTTAGGCCGAGTAGGTTGGTATTCCGTCGATCTAAAGGAAAAGCCGGATCATAACAGCAAGACGCTGGGCGTTCTCTATGAGGACACTGTCGTTCCCTGGCTGCGAGAA
Source organism: Anaerolineales bacterium (assembly GCA_035291705.1). Lineage (GTDB taxonomy): Bacteria > Chloroflexota > Anaerolineae > Anaerolineales > UBA4823 > DATDRM01. Next base: position 10,449 of record DATDRM010000173.1, on the reverse strand, counting down.
TCTGTTGGGATTCGTCCCTTAAGGAATAACCAGCGCTATGTAGAGACTCCGGAAGGTTATATATGGTCGGGAGATCTCATCCCGGTGCGCAATTTACCCAACCAGCCGATGACTGCTTTACCTCAAACGGGCCAGGAGCTGGGCATGTGGGTAGAAGTGACGGTACCCTGGGTGGACGCGATCCTCGACAACCCGCCCCCGCGATCGAGCTTCCTTGAATTCCGTGTCGAAAACGGCTTGCCCCTACGCTTATACTACAACCAAATTTTATGGGTGGACCAGATCAAAGGCGACGAAAACGGCCAAGTCTGGTATAGAGTTAACGAACGGTACGGGAATCCAGGCGATATCCTGTGGGCGCCAGCGAAGGCATTCCGCCCGATCCCGGCGGAAGAGCTAGTGCCGATCAACCCTGAAGCCGAGAATAAGCGCATCGTCGTCCATGTACGTTGGGAGGAGCAGATGCTCTCCTGCTTTGAGGGCGAGCGTGAAGTTTATTTTTGCCGCATATCCTCTGGAGTGTCAACTGGCTCGACGCCAATCTCGGCGATCGGCAGTGAAGGATTTCCCATTTGGCGTAAATTACACTCATTACACATGTCCGGTGGGACGAACACAGAAGGATGGGATCTTCCCGGGATCGGCTGGACGTCTCTCTTTCACGGAGAGGGGGTGGCGATCCATTCTACCTACTGGCACAATAATTTCGGTGAACCGATGAGCCATGGGTGTGTTAACGCTCGCCCGGAAGACGCCAAGTGGATCTTCCGTTGGACGCTCCCAGTAGTACCATTTGACACTGGCGATAACGATATTACCGTTACTGGAGAAACCAGTACTCGAATCAAAGTTTTGGAAGAATAATCGTTCACAATCTGTTATTGAGTAGTTTCATGATGGTTGGATGAGGTAGGCAGGCGGATGATGGTTACCTCGAAAATAATTAATGGAGAATCTTGTTAATGGACGTAACAAACTTCGGTTTAGGGATCGCATTTTTAGGTGGATTAGCTTCGTTTCTCTCACCGTGCGTATTTTCACTGGTGCCAGCCTACATAGGTTATCTCAGCGGGCGGGCGGTAGGTAGTCAGAATACGAACCGCTGGACGACTGTCAGCCACGGGGTCGCCTTCGTGTTGGGATTCAGCACCGTATTCATACTTTTGGGATTGGGAGCCTCGGCGATTGGCAGCCTGCTATTCGATTTACGCCCGTATTTGACCAAGATCGGCGGTGTGGTGGTGGTTATCTTCGGTTTGCACATGACCGGTCTGATCCGTATCCCTTTCCTGTTATATGATGTTCGCCGGCAAAAGACTCCTGACCCGAAATGGGGCTACCTATCGTCGGCTTTGCTGGGGGTGTTCTTCTCGGCCGGGTGGTCGCCGTGCGTCGGGCCGATCCTGGGGACGATCTTGACGTTATCGTTGAGCACTGGTTCTATATCGCAAGGATTCTGGTTACTGGTGTTTTATTCTGCTGGGTTGGCGATCCCGTTCCTCATTGCAGCTACGCAAATCAGCCTGGTGACAGTTGCTTTAAAGCGGTACAGGAAGGTGGTTCATTACGTCGAGATCGCCATGGGTGTGCTGATGATCGCGGTCGGTATTTTGCTTTTCTTTGGTCGTTTCGAGCAGATTGCCGGCCTGGGTTTTTTCTTCGGGACTTTTGACGAAGCAAGGGTTGGTTTATATATTTTGATCGGCGTCTGCCTGGCGGGGATATTGGGGCTGATCCCGGCCTTCATCGCTCGTCAGAAAGGCCGGAATTTTATCGATTGGTGGTTTTTCGGTGCAGCGCTGATCTTTGTGGCGTTGCCAGCTGCACTGCTTCTCAAGCCAACGAATATTAAGCAAGGTGGGGATCAGGTATTCGCGAGTGAAGAACGGGAAGCGCCCATCGGCGGATGAAGGGCATATCTAACGATAGGACGGTTAGCTTTGAAGCGGAAAGACGTTCTGGTATTATTCGCCGGGTTAATCGTTGGGGTTGGGTTAGGAGTCCTGGTCTTCTTTGGAAGAGTGAATGGGCAGCGCTTGTTCGGTGCACAAGAAATTGCAGCAGGCAAGAGCCTTTCTGCCTCTCCGGCGATCGGTTCACCGGCACCTGATTTTGAACTCATAAACCTAGCTGGGGACCGCATTCGACTAAGTGGATTGCGGGGGACGGTCGTATTGATTAATTTTTGGGCAACCTGGTGCGGTCCATGTCGCCTGGAGATGCCAGCCATCCAGGAACGGTATCAGCGATATCGCCCGGAGTTAGCCGTATTAGCGGTGGATTTTGACGAACCAGCAGATGAGGTGCAAAAGTTTGTCGATGAGCTGGGATTGACTTTTGAGGTTTTACTAGACCCAGGAGCCAAAGTGCAAGACCTCTACCGGGTGCGCGGATACCCAACCACTTACCTGGTAGATGCTGAGGGGATCGTGCAGGTGTACCATATAGGTTTAATGACGGGTGAACAATTAGACAGGTATTTAGCCCAGGTAGGAGTCGGAAAATGATCGCGGTTACCTTATACAGTCGAGACGATTGCCATTTGTGCGATGTAGCTCTGGCTAATTTAAAGGCCTTACAAGCACAAATCCCGCACCGTCTGGAGGTAGTGAACGTCGATGGTAACCGGGATCTGCAACGTGCTTATGGGCTGGATGTCCCAGTGGTTGAGGTAGGGCCTTATCGATTGAAGGCGCCTTTTACGAAGCAAGAGCTTGAGGTGACTTTAAGGGCGGCCACAGAGCGGGCGAAGGACATTCAGGCGATCAAGCAGTTCAATGATCAAGCAAAAGCCCGAAGTGGCTCGACGATTACGGGGGCTGACCGGTTTTCTTATTGGCTTTCCAACCATTATTTGCTTTTGATCAACAGCTTAGTTGTGATCTATATGGGTCTGCCTGTGCTGGCGCCAGTGTTTATGGAGGCCGGTTTTACCACTCCAGCGGTTATCATTTACCGGGCTTATGGCGCTGTTTGTCACCAACTCGCCTATCGGTCCTGGTTCTTGTTTGGGGAACAGCCGGCCTATCCCCGGGTGGAGGCGAAGGTTGATGGTTTGATTCCATTTGGGCAAGCGATCGGATTGGATGAAAACGACCAATGGGGAGCACGGAGGTTCGTTGGCAATCCGCTGGTTGGGTATAAAGTCGGGCTTTGCCAGCGCGACGTGGCAATATACGGTGGAATCTTAGCCTTCGGTCTAGTCTTCAGCCTCACTGGACGGCGGATCAAATCACTGCCCTGGTATATATGGATTGCGATTGGCATCTTTCCGATCGGTATGGACGGTTTGAGCCAGCTGCTGAGTCAACCTCCGCTAAACTCCATACCACCCTTCATCTTGATCTCCTTTAGGGAGAGCACTCCCCTTTTACGCACATTAACGGGCTCCCTTTTCGGCGTGACGACAGCCTGGTTTGGGTATCCATTGGTCGAAGAGACGATGGCAGAGACCAGGAAGTATATGGCGGAGAAGTTTGCCAGAATTAGGGAGAAGAAAGAGGAATCAGGTAAACAGGGAAATTTGTAGACAAAGGAAAAGGGAGTGACCTTTCATCAACCGGACTCGATTCGTTATTACACCTTCGATTCCTTGGCCGAGGCAGGCGTGACACATGCGGTGTTCACCCGCCGGGGAGGGGTCAGCCCAGAACCATGGGCTTCGCTCAATGTAGGTGGATTACGCGGGGACGACCCGGCGCGGGTGCTGGAAAACCGGGTGCGGTCTTTCCGCGCCCTGGGCAAAGCGCCAGAGACCGTTTATGATGTCTGGCAAGTACACAGCGCTGAAGTGATCAGCACCAAGGCACCCCGCCCGGCGAGTGTGCCCCATCTCAAGGCAGATGCTATCCTGACCGACTGCCCAGGGGTGACGCTTTTCATGCGTTTTGGAGATTGTGTGCCAATCTTGCTATATGACCCGCTTCACCGTGTCGCAGGCCTGGCACACGCTGGATGGATGGGCACTGTGAGAGGAACCGTAACCGCCACGGTATCAAAGATGCAGGCGGAGTTTGGCTCACACCCAATAGACATTCTGGCGGCGATTGGACCCTCGATCGCTGGACATCACTATGAAGTCGGTCCAGAGGTGGTCCAGCAAGTGCGCAAGGCTTTTGGACAGGATGCAGAAGCGCTGCTGACGCGATCAGGCCAGGCGATCCATTTCGACTTGTGGGCGGCGAACAGGTTTTTGTTAGAAAAAGTTGGTGTGCAGCGGATCGAAATCGCCGGAATCTGCACTGCCTGTCATCTGGAAGACTGGTATTCTCACCGGGGCGAGGGAGGGAAAACAGGCAGGTTTGGCGCATTGATCGCGGTTTAGCAAATTGCGATTTGCGTGTTGTGAATTGGGAATTATGGAAAGATCGATAAAGGGTAAAAGAAGATGGTGGTGCGTTCGGAGCTGAATTTTTTAGCCAGTGAACAAATTAAACAGAATTATCAACGAATTTTGGAGCGGATTTCGACTTCAGCGCGGGAGGCAGGACGTGACCCGAATGCGGTGCGTCTGGTGGTGGTGACGAAGGGGCATACGTTAGAAACCACACGGGCTGTTGTATCAGCGGGTGCGCGCATCCTGGGTGAGAATTACATTGAGGAGGCCCTCCCAAAGATGGGGATGCTAGGCGGAGAATTTGATCTTGAATGGCATATGATCGGGCATGTGCAAAGCCGCAAAGCGCGCCCGGTGTGCGAGCATTTCGCCTGTGTGCATTCAGTCGACAGCTTGAAATTAGCGGAGCGCATAGACCGGTTCGCCGCCGAATTAGGGAAGAGATTGACACTCTTATTGGAATGTAATGTCAGCGGAGAAGAGAGCAAGTTCGGCTGGAAAGCTTGGGAAGAAGGAGAATGGAACACTTTGGCGGATGAAATTGCGCCGGTTCTAGAGCTCAGACATTTAATAATCCGCGGTTTGATGACCATGCCGCCCTTCTTCGCAGATCCGGAAGCGTCGCGCCCATTTTTTCGGTGTTTGCACCATCTGCAAAGCTTTCTAACGATGAGGTTTCCTAAGACAGATTGGTCGGAGCTTTCGATGGGGATGAGCGCCGATTTTGAGATCGCAATCCAGGAGGGTGCCACACTGGTTAGGGTGGGTACGGCCATTCTGGGGGAACGGCCGCGATGAAATGTAAGCAACCTCCCGACAGTTGAAAATTTCCGGGAAGTCGAATTGGGAGTGATTAGATGACAATACTGATTTTGATCGTTCATTATGCTGTCCTGGCGATCAGCTGGCTATTGATCGCCTATATTGTCCTTTCCTATTTCATGGACCGTTACCATCCTGTCAAGCGTACAATCGATGGTATCGTCGAGCCAATGCTAGCCCCCATCCGGCGGATTCTGCCCAGCACCGGGATGTTCGATTTCAGCCCGCTAGTGTTGATAATTTTGCTGCAGGTGATCGAATATATCTTAAGAAGTTTGTTGCTATCTTTGGCGGGTTGAAGAGGGTATGAGCCGGAGAGGTTATCAGGTTAAGGTTGGGAAAACCGGTTCCGCATTGATGGTACGGGTCACTCCAAGAGCCCGGAAGAACGAGATTACGGGAATCCTGGGGAATGGGACGATTAAGGTTCGTCTGACCGCGCCGCCCGTCGAGGGAAAGGCCAATGAATCTTTAATCAGGTTTCTGGCTGAAGTACTAGATGTTTCAATGACGAAGATTGAGATCATTGGGGGAGTGACGGCGCGTGATAAGCTCGTCTCGTTGATCGGATTGGATGCTGAGACTGCTCAGCGCAGGATTATGAACTATCTTGCAAAGGAGTAATCTAAGATGGCGGTATGGTGGCTGGGGAAGGGAGGTTAATACCAGCAGCTGCCATGTGCCATAATGTTGTAAAGGCCACTTCGCGTAATTCACCCTGGTCGTCTTTAAGGATCCGGTAAAGCATTGGGAGGGCGCGCTCATCGCCATGCAGGCGTAAATATTCCATAGCCGCGAGCTTTTGCTCCTCATCTCCTTCTTTGATCGCTGTGAGGAGTAAGTCGAAAGCCGGCTCACCGGGGGAGACTCCGATTGCGCGCTGGCTGCCAAAGGCAATCAACCAGGGAGTATCGCTAAGTTCTTGGTGGGGACGGGGAATATATGGTAGCGGAGCGGCGATCTCTTCCAGGGCATGTGTCGCGGCGCTGCGCACTATCCATTGCTCATCTTCGATTACCATTTTCTCTAATAATTGTCTCGCCCAGGGTTGGCGGATTTTCACTAAACCGTGGACAACTGCTCTGCGCACAAGCAGATCTTCCACCTGGCTGCCATCCTTCAAGAGGGGATGACCTTCGGTTGAATGGAGAGCAAGCGCTTCGGCAGCCGAGCGGCGTAAACTTTCCTCCCCATGCAATAAGGCGGGGGCGAGGGATTCGATTGCTCGTTTATCACCAATGGTCACAAGAGCCAAGCAAGCTGCCCGAGACACTGCAGGAGAAGAATCGTTAAGTAAGTTGCTCAGTGTCGGAATTGCCTGAACATCTTGTAAATACCCTGATCCGAAAGCAGCCAAAATACGTAAGCTTGGCTCTGTAGAGGAAAGCCAATGGCGCAGCAAAGTACCTACACCCGGATCACCCGCAGTCAATAAAGCCATCAAGGCTTGGGTGCGTTGGGCTAAGGGTAGGTCGTTCCTCTGGATAATGTTCGCCAGGAAACGCATGGTCATGGAACGCCAGCTTGCATCCTTAGGAGCCATCCGCAGCCAGCGACCTGTGGAGAATTGATCACGTAATAGTGGGTCGACAAAACTTTCCAGATTTACCCTCGCAAGTTGGGCAACATCACCAAGAGCGGATAGGTAGGCCAGCGTTAGAGATTTCCCTAGACAGGTCGGTTCGGTCTGCAAGTTAGAGCCGTTGCCGATGGTTGATAGCGCACTGGCCGCCAGGTATGCAGTAATTGCGGGATGGATAATGCTCAGGCGGGTGTTCAGGCGTTCAACCAGCAAGCCTCTTTCCAGTAAGTCAGGTAAAATGCCAGGGAGTTTACGGGCGATGCGTTTTCCAGTCAAAGACTTGAGGGCAGTTTCATCTGGTGCACTATCCTCTGATGATGGGGAGCCAAGCGGAGATTCGATTTCCCCGCTCCAGGCGCGCGCCTCTTTTGGTGTGAGTGTCTGTCGGAGAGTGATGATCATTTGCAAAGCGAAAGCTTCCAATGCTGGACGGGCCGTGGGAAGGCCGGCGGTCATCCTGCGCAGGTAGGCTTCGATGGCTTGAGTCGGTCCAGGCTCAAGCGCATCCCCTGCATAGGCAGCCCAGGTTCTTAATGTAAATTCAAGAGGAGTGAACGATCGATCTTCTCCAAGTAACCAGGCGTTGAGCAGACTTGGCATGGTTTGATCGGCTTTTGACTTGTCAGCATTGGGGATGTAGAGGCTCCATTGAGTTCCCCACTGGTCCAGGAATTGCCGATGTTGGGCTTCACCCCAGGCTGTCAATGCTAATGGGATCAAGCCCAGACCTGGTAATCCGGTGAAATTATCTGTTGAGGCAGCGGCAACGATGCGGGTAGCTGGGTATTGCTCCAGCACAGATGCAAGGAAGGATACACCTTCGGCTAATAAAGCCGGTGGCGCTTCATCCAGCCCGTCTAACAGGAGCAAAGCGTGGCCGGTCTCGAATGACTGGCGGAGCAGGTTCGGAAGGCGGGGTAGGGTTAAGGCGGAGGCATACGGTGCGAGGGCAGCATATAATCGCTCGATGAGCTGGCCATCGTAAGCCTCCTCTGGGAGCAGGTCAGAAATGTGAATGAAAAATGGGAGACGTTCTGCTAGCTCCCCAAAAGAGGGATCGCGGCGAGAGACCTGGCAGGCCAGGTGGGCAAGGGCTACTGTTTTCCCGCTGCCAGGTTGGCCGATCAAGATCAGATTAGCACCATCGCTGAGCGCTTCAGCAAAGGAGAGACTCCTGGCGTTAAACTGGGAGGCCAGCTCAGGCCAATCAGGCAAATAGGGAATGGTCAGGTTGGTGATGTCCGCTGGTAGATCGTCGCCACCAGGTTGAGGTGGGATCGGTGGAGCCAGCAAGCGTGGCGAGACGAGAATCTCGTCCAATGAGAACAATGGCGATGCCAGGTGCAGCTGCTGGACGAAGCGAAGAGTGTCGTTGCGATGACGTACCTCAACGGATGTGATTAAACCAGCACGCGCTTCCCGGAGGCGGAGGCGAACGCTTTGCCAGACCTGGCTTAGAATCGGGCGGGATTTATTTAGATACCACCAGAATAAGATCCCAGCCAGGAAACCCAGCCAGAATGACAGTTGGTCAAGAGAGAATCCACGCAGAAATCCTTGCATGGTCAACCCAAGTAAAGGATCCGCCCACAGGTAGTGCAACGGCTGATCTGGTTTGGGGAATGCACTGCGGACAGCAGGGCAGCGCTGAGTGTCGATCCACAAGCTGCGCAGGTCTTATCGAGTACCCGGGCGACTGCAACACCACTGCGTTGTCCGCGCAATTGATCGTATAGCCGTAAATCAGCGGCAATGATGCTACTTGTCGCAGCCTGGCGTTCGCTCTCCTGAAGTTCGAGTTCCTTAAGCAAAGCCGCCTGCTCGGTGAGCAGGCTGGCTTTTTGTTGGGTAGACTCGTCCAGAACGGCTTCATGAGTTGCGGAGGCCGCCAGTAGTTCATTCTCAGATTCCTCGACAACGAGCATGACTTCCAGCTGGCGGTCTTCGAGAACATTCAGATAGCGCTTCAAAGCCGCTGATTCTTTCTGTAAATCCTGCAATTCTTTCGGGTTGCGGACCTTACCCCCATAAAGGGCTGTCTCAGTTTGTTCAATCTTGATCCGCTGCGCCTGTACGTCTGCCTCTGCCTTACGCAAGTTCTTATCCGCCTCGGCGAGTTTTTTCTGGGTCGTGCTGAGGCGGGTCTGGGCGAGGCGCAGGGTGCTTTCCTCGGCGAGGGCGGCTGCGATTTCTCGCAAATGGGAGTGGAGGTGATCGATCTGGCTGTCGATCTGTTGCAGGCGATAAAGTTTAAAGGACTGGCTCATAACAAAGATTATAGAGGTGGACGATGAGAAAGGCAAGGGCAATTCATCATACTTATCGAAACTTGCGGTTTTGTGAATTGTAACCCTAATAGAATCTTGCACCTCCATGTACAATAAATCTATGCATATTCGTCGAGATGAGTGTTTTTTCTTTTTTGTTAGCGGAGTGATGTTTATTCTAATCACGCTCCCATATTTATGGGCGGCACAAGCCGCAGGGCAGGATTATGATTTTGGGGGGATGTTGTTAAATCCCATGGATGGTAATTCATACCTGGCAAAAATGTATCAGGGGTGGCTGGGAAACTGGCAGTTCAGGTTGCCCTTTATGGCCAACCCCGGGGAGGGAGCTTATCTATTTCTGTATTATCTCTTACTAGGACACCTGGCACGCTTGGGGGGATTATCCTTGTTGTTGACATTCCACCTGGCGCGGCTGGGCGGAAGCCTGCTCATGCTGCTGGCGTTGTGGCGATTTTTCACGCGGGTGATGCCAGCACCCGACCTGTACAGGTTGGCGTTCGCTTTATCGGTCGTCGGTTCGGGGTTGGGTTGGCTGGCTATCTCTTTTGGGGTCCTCACTTCAGACCTTTGGGTGGCGGAAGCCTTTCCGTTTCTTTCCGCGTATGCGAATCCACATTTTCCATTGGGATTGGCATTATTGGTCTGGCTATTGGCCCCTCAGAGCGAAACCGATAAATTGATCGGGGAACAGTTATCGGGACACAATATTCTATATTCAATTATCTATGCGATGATCGATTTTCTTGCTGCATTCGCGTTGGGGATCGTCATGCCGTTTGGGGTTGTAGTAGCGGCGTTGGTGTTGGCAGGAGTGGTGGTATGGGAAGTCCTGGGAAAGCAATTGACGGCCCGAGGATCGATGGTGATTGCCAGTCTTTGGCATTCATTTACCGCAAGGAAATTGCTCTTGTTGATAACCGGCGGGGTGACAGTGCTGATCTACGAACTTTGGGTGACGGCTACCAACCCCGTGCTGAAAGGATGGCATGAACAGAACCTGACACCCTCTCCACCGGTTTGGGATTTCCTGCTTTCCTTTGCGCCATTCGTCGTACTGGCTTTGCCGGGAGCCTGGTCTGCCTGGCGAAGCCAACGCGCTCAGCAAAATGTCCTGCTGGTTTGGTTTGCGGTGGGAGTGATGCTCCTTTACTTGCCATTTGGCTTGCAAAGGCGGTTCATGCTTGGTCTGGCGATCCCCTTTGCTGGGCTGGCAGCCCTCGGATTGCAGGCGTTGGCCCGGGGAAATAAGCGGCGCACTCTCGCCATGATCGTCTGGTTGTTCCTCCTGGTACTCCCGACCAACCTGGTGGTTCTAATGACCTCAGTACACGGAGTCCTGACGCATGCTCCTTTGCTTTACTTGGGGCGGGGAGAGGCACAAGCCTTAGAATGGTTAGCGAAAAATACCCCGGAAGAGG
>DATDRM010000172.1:0-4611 GCA_035291705.1 Anaerolineales bacterium | reverse complement strand
AATTGAAACGACGATCTGTTTGCGGTACATAGAATTTATCCTCCTTATTCACTTATACGGTTTTTTCATTACGCTTTCGTCTTGATCCTCTTCTGCGGTTCACCTCCTTTATTGAATTTCGTCAGTTTTTCATGTTCTAAGCTCTTCTAAAGTCATGCGGACACTTATTTAGAAGCCTTATAAATTCTCGTGAGTCTCTGCAATCGATACCCAGCGCGCCTCCTCAGAAGAGCAGATGGCGGCCTGCATCACTTCCTGGATGTGTAATCCGTCTCTAAAGGTGGGCGCAGGCTGTAAATCGTCGGAAACCGCTTGCAGGAATTTGAATTGCGATTCGACAAAGGTGGTCACAAAACCTGGAGCCATCGACCAGTCAGGCGCTTTATGGCCCTCAAAGCGGCCGACTGCCTGCACCTTGCGGAATCCGCTCATGCCTCCGATCGGCTGGTCCGGGTCGTGAACGTCGAAAACTTCCAGCCAACTGGGCTCCTCAGCGCTGAACCGAAGCGCACCTTTTTCTCCATAAATTTCAACCTTCATATCGTTCGTCGTGCCGGTGCCCATGCGGGAGATTTCAACCGTCCCCAGAACGCTATTTGCCATGCGCACCTGCATCAGGACAATATCATCCACGTCCACAGGCCCTTTTTCCTTCGAACCTGGGGCAACCGGGCGCTCCTTAATCAACGTTTCCACAGTTGCTTGCACAGAACCGAAATCGCCCAACAGGTAGTAAATCAGATCAAGTACGTGAGATCCCAGGTCGAATAAGGCTCCGCCGCCGGCGATCTCTTTTTTCAAACGCCAGGAGAGCGGCTTATCCGGGTTGATGTAGCTTGAACGGTAGAAACAACCCCGGAAAGAGAATACCCGCCCCAGAAAGCCTTCGGCGATCATCTGCCGTGCCCGACTCACCGCGGGGTAGAAGCGGAAATTAAAGTTCAACTGGTTCTTCACTCCGATTTGTTCGACGGCGGCGACGATGCGTTTGCCCTGGCGCACATCCATAGCCAGCGGCTTTTCGCAGTAGATGTGCTTACCGGCTGCGGCGGCTGCCAGGATCAGCTCCTCGTGCAGGTGATTGGGTACACAGATATCCACTAAATCCACGTCTTCGCGGGCTAACAGTTCGTGATAGTCTGTCGTAAATACTTCGCATTGGACTTCTTGGCAGGCTGCTTCCACGGCTTTCGGGTTTCTATCTGCCACGCCGACAATCTTGAATGTGTCGGCTGGCAGGCCGTAATGGAAAGGGATGGCGCGGTACGCCATGGCATGGACCCGGGCGACTCCACCGTACCCGATCAGAGCGATTCCAAGTTCCTTCATCGTTTATTTCCTCTTTTGTGCGACCAGGTTAGCCGGAGATTTGGGGGATCCGTTCTTTCTTTAATCCATTGGAGTCCCGGTACAGATCGCTGGCCTCGTCCAAGACGGCGCGCAGTCTCCTGACCGCGGCTTCGATTCGACCCGTTCCGGGCACGAACTTCCCTTCTGGCCCTTTCAGTAGCGGGGAGGAAAATTCTCCAACCGTCATGCCAACCTTAATAAAGTCAGAGATATTGCTTAGATTGAGGCCTCCATCGACCATCAACTCCATGCTCCCTTCCAGGCCAGCGGTCGAGATCATTTCGTGCATTTGCTGGAGGTTGTCAAACATGATTGGATCCATGTCATGCGGGCTTTTACCCGACTCTTTCACCCAAAAATGAGCGCGACTTTCATATTCGATGATGTCAACATAGGGGAGAATATACTGCTCGAAAGCGTTGATCGGAGTCCCCTGCCAGGCCCAGACACCCGCTTTTAAACCTAATTCGTCTTTGATGTAGGTAATGGCCTGGATCATCATTTCGCCCATCGTTTCGACGGGCAAAGAGATTAAATTGACGCCTAAGTCGGCAAGTTGCCTGAACACATCGAAGCTGGGGCGCACCATTTGAAGCTGGGCTTCAATCTCCAGGGAAGTGCTTTTGCGAACACCTTCGAGGATGTCAAAGCCACCGCGAGGCATTCCAAAATCCATGTATTTCCCATCGCGAACTTCCACGTGAAACCAATCAACCCCAGCTGCCTCGAGCTCCTGGACTTGGGCTCCCAGCACGGCGTAATCGGCCCAGAACAGGCCAGCGGCGATCTTCGCTCTCTGGGTAACTCTGCCAATTGTGTCCATCATTTCGCTCCATCCTTTCTTGCAAAATGAATTTTGAATATCAAGTTGAAATGGGTGCAGAACCTGGGCTGGGAGCGCTTAATTCGAGCTGCAGCACTTCCCGGGCAGTGCTGTGATCGGTGCAGAGTACATCAATCACGCCAGTATGCAGCCCGCCCAGGATGGCCTTCACTTTATCCTTGCCCATAGCGACCGCAATCGTGTTGGGGATTTGTTTCATCTCTTCCAAGGATAAGCCAATCATGCACTGGTTGTACTTGCAAGGGTACAGCCCGCCCGATTGAGTGAAAAACTGGCCGCCGATGTCCCCAACGGCCCCTTCCTGTTCCAGCTCGATCAAGGCCTGAGCCGTGATCAGATCGGCCTGGACGTAGCGTGAGTTGCGAGGGTTGAGGCCGCCGATCCCTACCAGGGCAATGTCCGCGTTGCGGGAGGCGTTGAGGGTGCGTTCGATGAGCGGTTGGCTACGCAGCATGGCAGCTGCCTCTGGGCTGGTGGCGACGAGTGGTGAGGAAAGATAAAGCACTTGCCCACCCAACTTCTGGGCGAGCTGGCGCGCCAGCGCGGCGCTGTCCAACTCCTGGATCGCAAAGGGGATGCTGCCCATCGCCTGCGCCACGTTGATATGGGACCGAAAGGTGGGGCGCACTGCGTTGATCACTTCGTAGGTGGAACGCCCCAAGCAGACTGTCAGGGTCATCCCATCTTCCAGGATCATCTCCAGATAGCGAGCAGTCATCTGGCCTAAGCGTTGCAGAGAGGAGGCTCCATCCTGTAGGGTCGACTTGAACACCATGGCTTTTTTCAGATGGAAGACCTGTGACAGATTTTCCTCTAATTGGCTGTCACGATCGATCGGCCAGTTGATGACGATTTTGGCGACTCCTTCTTCGCGGGCCTCCTTCAGAATCCGGTAAATTTTCACCCGAGATAAGCCCAGTTCTTTGGCAATCTCATTCTGGCTTTTCTCGTGCTCGTAATACAACGAAGCAACTTGCGCCAATAATTCGTGATGGTTTTCGTCGATCATCGGGATCCTTGAGGGATGTGCAACTGCACATTTATTGTGCAATTGCACATATTGTCGCGCTATTTTAAACGTTTGTCAATAGGGAAACTGAGGTGTGTACGTAACATAGGCGGTTGGTGAATTTGGAAAATTGGGACAGGCATAATGCATTCCACAGATATCCAGCCCTACCAAGCCACACCCGAACCAGTCAACATGAAAGCCGTCGACATTCCCGGACAGGATTTGTAACCTCGCACCGTGCGGCAGCGCATTTTCATGCGCCCAATGACCTGTTCGGTGCGGTTATTGGTCCAGGGTACATCCTTGTCCCAATCAAAGACCCGGTAGCTAGGCCAGTGTTCGCTCAGCCTGAGGAGCAAGGTCCACAACTGGCTGAGGGGCGAGAGCGGCTGACTCTGCCCCACCCGTCTTTCGGGGATTTGTTTCCACAGCTCGTACAATCTACGACTTCCTTCTGGGGGCAGTTCCTCCAACAGGCTCTTGATTTCTTCCAGTATCCACTGCCAATTGTTGGGCATCGTTTCCTTTAGTTCTCGCAGTGTGCGCCCCACCCAACGACGGAGGTGGAACTGGCAGACTTGGTGCTCCACCCCCAGCTTTTCAGCTACACTTCGGAAGCTGGCCAGATCGTCCGTGACAATCACGCTTACCCCCAGGCGTTGCACCAGGGGTTGCAGAAAGCGGCGTACAGCTTGAGGATTGTATTCATCGATGTAACCAATCGCCACCGGCTGACCTCGCCCCAGGTCGACCGCCACCAGTACCGCATGCTTGCGCTTGTCCCAACCCTGCACATAAGCACCGTCCAATCCCAGCACTCGCACCGGTTGCCAGTGACGCTGTTTCTCCTGGAGTACTATCTGTTCTTGAAGATCTCTCCACACTGACATGTGACTGAGCGATACACCAAAGGCCCCCAGAGCAGTGCACACACCTCGCAAATTCAGCCCCAATACCCAAAACAGGGATACCAATTTGCGGAGCCGATGGGTCTGATCGGAACCATCCACGCCTTGTGGGTAGTGGCAGAAGGTGCGGCGACAGTGACAGCATCGGTAGCGATACGGTTGTACACTCCGATATCGGCTATCTCGTATCGGCTTGCGTACCTTGCCCCAGCGCTGAAAGGTTTGCCCTTGGCAGTACGGACATGGATGGGGGCGATTTCCGGTTTTGCGCTTGACATCTGGCAGTTGAAGGACGACAATCGACATGGCAGGCTCCGTTTTGATGGTTGGGTGGTACCACCATCTTCCACGGAGCTTGCTGTTTTACGTCAAGTCCCACCGCTTATGTTACAGGCCAATCGAGCTGTGAGCGTATTGACTTTCCAATATTATAATGTTATAATGTTGGGACTAATTACACTTTTTTACTTATCTGTGCTGCACCACAAGAACGGGGC
>DATDRM010000171.1:0-5085 GCA_035291705.1 Anaerolineales bacterium | reverse complement strand
GCTGGGTCTTTTGGTAGACGGCCAGGCATTCCGTCCAACCTGTGGAGATGTCGACCACGGTGAGCGTATTCAGGTACTGACCAGCGGTGGTTTCGCCACAATGAGCCACCAGATCCATTTCCACAAAGCCTGGGCGGGCATCATCCCACTCGGCATAAGTCCGCACCGGGATCGCCTTTTTCAGCAGCGCCCCTGGTTTGGTAGTGCTCAAGCCGCGCCGATGCTCGAAACGAGCTGGTTGTAAACAGCGATCGATCGTGGAGCGACTCATGCGGAGCAAGAGCGCTTTGGTTTCTGGCGATAATTGGATTTCGTTGTGGCGTTCTAACGCTGCGGTCATCTCTGGCAAAAAGGGATGTAGCCGTTTCGAGCAAATGCGCCCGCATATTTCCCAAACTTGGATCAGGGCTTGGATCACTTCACCCTGATATACCTTGCGCCGACCGCTCTTTTTGAGACGCTTGGGAAGAGGTCCTTTCCTAAGCACTCGAATCGCATACTTGCGATGATAACCGGTGGCGGCTACAAATTCGTCCAAAATCTGCTTCTTCCTGGCTTTGTTTGCCTTGAGATACCGTGGGCGAATGGCTTCTAACAACTCTCGCTTGCTCCGTTGACTCATCATTGGCTCCCTCTGGCGTATACTGAGATTCGCCATAAGGTAACATCTTTTTTGAGGCAACGTTACTTTCGAAAGTTACTTTTATTATGAGGCAATTCGGATGCTGAAGGACGGTGAGAAAAACCAGTATAATAAAGTAGTAGCTATTCTTCTGGATGGTTCAAATTCGTTGCTTTCTCTCGGAAGAAAAGGTAGGGCATGGCCATTTCTCCGTCCACTCTGACAGAGCCGCCACTCCTGCGAACGAAAATCTCTATTCCCCAGATCCCATTGGGGTCCATTAACCGGCCGCGCCTCACCGAGCAGGTCCATCGCGGTGTAGAGGGCCCTTTGACACTGCTCGCCGCGCCCGCCGGTTTTGGAAAGACCCTGCTTCTGCTCGAATGGGCGAAAGAAACCCGTCTTCCAGTCGCCTGGCTGACCCTGGACAGCGACGATAACGATCTCAGCCGTTTTTTCCGCTATCTAATTGGCGCTTTACAGACCCTGGAGGCTGGGTTGGGGGAAGAAGCGAAGGATTATACCCAATCTTCCACGGGCGGTGGCTTGGAAGTGGGGCTGACCCTGCTAATCAACGAGCTATCCACCCTTTCGAAAGAAATCGCCCTGGTGCTTGACGATTTCCAGGTCCTGGAAAATCCACTGGCTCTCCAGGGGATTGGCTTTCTGCTCCAATACCTGCCCCCCAACCTGCACCTGGTGATCGCCAGCCGAAGCGAGCCCGAGCTGGACCTGGCCTTTCTGCGCGCCAAGGGCCGGGTGGTCGAAGTCGGCGCCGACGAGCTGCGCTTCACTGGCGAAGAGGTGGAGCGGTATTTCCAGCAGGCGGTCGGATTGCAGCTCTCGCGCGAGACGATCCAGGCGCTGGAGGAACGCACGGATGGCTGGATCACTTCACTGCAAATGGCGGCAATTTCTCTTAAGAACCAGGCGGATCCGGCGACCCTACTGGCCAACCTACAGGGCAACGCGTATCATCTGGCGGGTTTCCTGGCCGAGGAGATTTTGGACCGCCAGCCGGAGGAGATCCGCCAGTTCCTGCTAAGAAGCTCTATCCTGGAGACCCTCAGCGGCCCGCTGTGCGAGGCGGTGGTCAACCCAGACGCCCAGCCGGGATACGGCGCGGTGATGTTGAACCGCCTGGAGCATGCCCAGTTGTTCATCTCGGCTCTGGATGATAAGCACGAGTGGTTCCGCTACCACCCCTTGTTTGCCGACTTTCTGCGCCAGGTCGAGGCGGAGGTCAACCCGGCCGAGATCCCGGGGCTGCATCAGCGGGCGGCTTTGTGGCTCGAAGGGAACGGCAACCTGGGCGAAGCATTCCGGCATGCGCTGGCCTCCAGGGGTGTGGAATGGGCAGCGGATTTAATCGAGCGCAACGCTTTACCGATGATCAATATGGGTGAAGTGACTGCGCTCGCTCGCTGGATCGGCAGGCTGCCGGAGGATATCACCCACAAACGTCCGCTCCTCAGTATGGCCTATGCCTGGGCGTTGATTGTAGCCAACCGGCTGGACCTCGCCCAATACTGGCTGGATGATGTCCTGCAGTCGGTCGACCGGCTGGAAAAGCAAACGGGTGGAACGCCAACCCTCGAAGAGACGGGAACCGTCGATGTTGCTGAAAATGTCGATTTGGCGGGAATTCGGGGTGGATTAGCGGTCTGTCAATCCATGATGGCGATGGCGAGGGGCAATTTAGAACAGGCCGCCGACTTCTCCCGACAGGCAGCCAGCTATCTTTCGGAAGAGAATGTGTATCTCCGCAGCTTTATTGCGCTGGATGAGAGCATTTCCTCTGTCTTAACTGGCGACATACAGAAAACAATCGATTCCTTGCGCATGACGGCGCGGATCGCCCGACAGGCGAATAATCCATTCGTGATGATCATCTCCGCCAGCGAAACGGCTATTATGCAATTGTTTCTAGGCCAGCTTAGCAAAGCGTGGGAGACGCTCCAAAAAGCGAAATATATAGCCATCGGACCAGACGGGAAGCCTCACCCGCTTTCCGGATTTATCGATATTGTGTTGGGTGAGATTTTGTTCGAACGCGACCTATTGGAGGAAGCCGGGGATTACCTGGAACGCGGCTGCAAGGCTATCCAGTCGATTTGGTATCTCGGCAGCCTGGGTGGAATGACTTCCCTGGCTCGCGTGCGCCAGGCCATGGGGGATAATCCCGGTGCTCAGGCCATCGTCGAGGAAATTGCGCGCATGGCTCTCAGTAACAACTCCGGTCAGTGGGATGATGCCCTCGCTGCTGGACTCGCAGTCCGGCTGGCAGTTCAGCGTGATGACCTGGCGACCGCCGAACAGTGGTGGCATAAAGGCGGGTTCCCCGATCTTAACATCCCAATCGCTTTAGAGGATTATCCCTATCACATTTATGAATATATCATACTCGCCCAGATCAGGTTTCTGCTGGTAAAGAGTCAAGAAACCGGCAGTTCGGGTGGTCTACAGCAAGCCGCAGACATGTTAGGGCCGCTCCTGCTTGAAGCCGAGCGGTTACAACGAGTGAACTCGCAAATTCAAATATTAATTCTGCAGGCGATGGCGCAGTCTGCTCTCGGAGATGAAGGGGCGGTAAAGATTCTGCTGCGCGCCCTGGCGTTGGGTGAGCCGGAAGGCTACCGGCGGGTCTACCTGGATGAGGGCTGGCGGCTGGCCGAGCTCCTGCGCCAATGCCGGTCTGTGCAGCAAGAATCTGGCAGCCATCTCCCGTCCCTGGCATTTCTCGACAGCTTGCTGGAAGCCCTCCAGCGCACGGAGGCCGTGCGAGAATTCGAGTATCGACCGGTTGAACAACGGGCAGGCCCGACGATCACCCACCTGGAAGATGGTTTCCCCATCTCTCTATCGGCGCGCGAGATGGAGGTGCTGGCTTTGATCGCCGAGGGGAAATCCAATCAGGAAATCTACGCTGAGCTCTACCTGGCGCTCAACACTGTCAAACGCCACGCCTATAATATCTACCAAAAGCTCGAAGTCAAGAAGCGCACTCAGGCGGTTTCGAAAGCCCGCCAATTGGGTTTGATCCCCTAATTTCCCCCCTCTGAATTGACACTTTAATAGCACTTTGGATTTATGACAATCAGTATCCTCGCGAGTATGCTGTGAATAGCTACGAGTGAGGTTTTCTGTTTAATCTACATACCCGTGGAGGTAGAAAGAAAATGACGATTTCTGAAGGCAATGCGGAGCAGCTCGTTCGACCAGGTGACGGCATCCTGTCCGATATTTGGGATGCGCTAAGGAAAGAAGAGACCATTAGCTCCCTGGATCTGAGCGGCCTGTCGATCAAAGTACAGAACGGTGAAGTCTACTTGGATGGGTACCTCAAGGAGGAAAACCAGCCGCTTGTCGAGAGCACCATCCATTCCGTTGTAGGCGTTGTAGAGGTTCATAACCACCTGCGAACAGATGACGGCATCCTGGTCGATATTTGGGATGCGTTGTGGAAAGAGGATGCCATACGCTCCCTGGATATGGGCAGCCTGTCGATCGATGTAAAGAGTGGAGAAGTCTATCTAGATGGGCACCTGGCCCAGGAAACCAACCTCCTACGGATCGAAAAGATCGCCCAGTCCGTTGCGGGCGTTGTGGCGGTTCATAACTACCTGGTTACAGATCGTGAGTTGATCATTCAAGTTGCCCAAGCCCTGGCTCGAGACGAGCGCACTCGCCCTTACATCCTTCCTGTGAACGCCAGCCATGGGTGGATCCAACTTGGTGGGGAAGTGCCCACCCGCGAGCTCCAGCACGTGGCGGAGAAAGTGGCCGGAGGAGTATCCTGTGTGCGCGGTGTGATTGCCCTACCCCGGGTCACAGGCGAAAGCCCAAACATGCAGCGACGCGCTGTGCAGCCTCGCATTGGAGCCGTCGTGTACGGCAGGAATCGGGAGGAAGGGGTCGTCACTCAGGTGGTGATCCAACCCGAGGACCGGCTGGTGACGCAAGTCGTGGTCCGTTCCAATGAGATTAGAGATATCAACCTAGTGGCTCGTGAAACTGTCGTACCGGTCAAGGATATCGATCGGGTGAATGACGAAAGCGTCTTCCTCGGGCGGAATGGGTCCTCTCTTAGCGAATATCCGCTTTTCGACCCGGACGAATTCCCATTGGCCCTGTTCACCTGGAAAGCCCCTTACCCTTACACCGCGGGAGAGGTCCTCTGGTCACTCCGGGAAGTCCTGGAAGCTGAGAGCCGGCCAGGATCCCAGTCCGAAATAAATCCTGGGGCGGAGATCCAGAGGGTTCCGGAAATGGTTATAGCTCAGGTTGCTGCGTGAGCGGCTTTCGATGTGGCTGAATTGGTTTGGGCGGCGGCCTCTTCCTAAACAAGGGAAGAATAGCACTTTTATAACACTTTGGATTCATGACAGCTCGCCCACTGAATTGTATGATCAGGACAATCTCGAATTAATCAAAAAGGAAATGGAGGATTTGACCTATGTTAG
>DATDRM010000170.1:0-3676 GCA_035291705.1 Anaerolineales bacterium | reverse complement strand
GAGATCTCGTAATCGTGGTCCATCTTGATGGCATCGAACGGGCAATACTCGGCGCAGAAGCCGCAATTCATACAGATGTCCACGTCGATGAAGAACTTTTCCGGTTCCGGGATCGGGCGGCCAGTTTTCGGGTCGTTGGTGCGTACGATCCAGATGCATTGCGGCGGGCAGACTTTGGCGCAGATGCCGCATGAAGTGCAGCGGTCGTGCTTCTCGCCGTTTTCGTCCACATCATAGATCAGGAAAGGGATAAAGCGAAACTCCTCCGGCACGGGCAGCTTTTCCTCCGGGTACTGCACGGTAAAGATGCCGCGCGCCTTTGAGCTCTGCCGGTTGGCGATGCCCTCCGCGCTATAATAGCGCCGCTTCCCCAGCCAGCGGATGTCCTCTAGATAGGTATCGATGAAGTGCCTCAGGGTGATGCTCAACCCCTTGACGAGTCCCTTGCCATACATTCCATCCATAAGTGCAACTCCGTTTTCGAGCCTCCGGGGTCCTCCCGGACCGAGGGAGGCGAAAGAGATCAGCGGTCTGTTTCTCCCAATACGATATCGATCGACCCTAAGATGGCGACCACATCAGCAATCTTGTTGCCCCGGCACATCTCACCCAGGGCGGTCAGGTTGATAAAGGATGGCGCCCGCACGTGGTAGCGCCACGGGTTGGGCTTGCCGTTGGAGACAACGTAAAAGCCCAGCTCGCCCTTCGGCCCATCCACGCGCCCGTAAGCCTCGCCGGCCGGGACGCGCACCTGGTATTGTGGCTTGCCCTCCTGGATCGGCCCTTCCGGCATGCCAATCAGCACCTGCTCCAGGATTCTCAGGCTCTGGCGGATCTCGTCCATGCGGATCAGATAGCGATCGTAAACGTCGCCGTGGTAACGCACCGCCACGTCGAAATCGAAGCGGTCGTAAATGCTGTAGGGGTCGGCCCGGCGGATATCGTAGGGTACACCCGAAGCACGCAGCACCGGCCCCACAGCTGAATAGGCGATCGCCTGTTCCGCCGTCAGGACGCCCACTCCTTCGGCGCGCGCCCGGATGATCTCGTTTTGGGTCAGGAAGGTATCCAGTTCGTCGATTTTGCGCGGCAACCGTCTGAACACCAACTCTCGCACCTTATCGAAAGTACCTTCTGGAAGGTCGCGCGCCACGCCGCCGAAGCGGTAATAATTACACATCATGCGTGAGCCGCTCACCGCTTCGAAAATATCCAGGATCAGCTCGCGCTCTTCAAAGGTATACAGCACTGGGGTGAAGTAGGCCCCCAGGTCGTTGAGCAAAAAGCCGATCGCCGCCAGGTGGTTGACGATCCGCGTCAGCTCCGCCATCATCACGCGGATGTACTCGGCCCGTTCGGGAGGCTTGACCCCCATAAGTTTTTCGACGGCCAGGACATAGCCGAAGTTATTGCTCATCGAGTTGAAATAATCCAGCCGGTCGGTGAAGGGGATATTCATCAGGAAGGTGTTGCGTTCGCCGATCTTCTCGTGGTTGCGGTGCAGGTAGCCCATCACCGGCTCCAGCTCCACAATCGTCTCGCCCTCTAATTTGACCACCATGCGGAAGACGCCATGCGTGGACGGGTGCTGTGGGCCCAGGTTGACCACCAGCTGATCGGTGCCCAGGGCTGTTTCGCTCACTGGCTGCTCCAGCTTGACAATGCCAGCGTACATCGCAGCCTCACCCACTGGCGTCCACTTCTCCGGATTAAAGCCAGCCGGATAGTCCACATTCTTGTAAAAGGGATTCTTGTCCTCCGTCCGGTAAACATTGCCTTCCGGCCAGCGGCTCTTGAAGGGCTTGCCTTCCTCTTCGAAATAAGCTTCTTTCCAGTCCTTGCGCAGCGGGTGGCCGGCAAAACCTTCCCACATCAGGATACGCTTCAGGTTGGGATGGCCAGCAAAGCGGATGCCCACCAGGTCATAGGCTTCGCGTTCCTGGAAGTTCGCCCCCGGGTAGACGGGCACCAGCGAGGGCACCACAGGGTCCTCGCGCGGCACCTGAGTCTTGAAGACCAGGGCTGGCCCGCCGGTGGTCTGGTAAGCATGGTAGACCACCTCCAATTTGCCCTCCGGCAGGTAATCGACGCCGGTCACCGAGGACAGGAAATCGTAACCCATTTCGTCGCGCAAGGCGGTGGCAAATTCGACCAGGTTTTCAGCCTTGACGTTATAGCCTGTGTAGCCCTTGCGCGTATCTGGGGCGACGATATCCGGGAAGCGCAGTTCCAGGGCGCTCTTTTCTTGGGCGAGTGTCTGTTCGCTCATCGGGTGGCTCCGTTCTATGTAGATGGCTGTGCAGCTGGCCCAGCAGCCTGGTTCGCCGCGCCCGCAGCTTGCTGCGCGTCCGCTCCCTGCGCCGCTTCCTGCGCCGCGGCTTGCTCCTGTTCCTGCTTCTCGCGGGCGTACTTCTTGATCAGGCCGTACTGCCGCGGGTCCATCAGGTCTGGACCGAGCACCGGCACCGGGATCGGCTCCAGGGGCTCCTTGCTATACCAGCGCACGGTCTTGATCGATTGTTTATCGATCTTCTCCTGCAGCTTGATCAGTCCATGCAGCAAGGCCTGGGGCGTGGGGGGGCAACCGGGCACATAAACATCCACCGGAACGAACTTATCGACCCCGTCCACCACGTTATAGCCTTCTTTGAAGGGACCGCCACCGGAGGCGCAAGCGCCCATCGCCAGCACATACTTCGGTTCTGGCATCTGGTTGTAGAGGCGTACGATCTGTGGGATCATCTTCTTGGTCACCGTGCCCGAGACGATCATCAGGTCGCTCTGGCGTGGGCTGGGGCGCATCACCTCCATCCCGAAGCGGGAGAAGTCGTAGCGGCTGGTGGCCGTGCAGATCATCTCGATAGCGCAGCAAGCCAGCCCGAACATCATCGGCCAGATCGACGAGCGCCGCCCCCAGTTGTAGATCTTGTCCAGATTGGTGATCGACACCTGGCCCTGCAACTCGGGGGGGATATCAAAGCCGGGGGAGTTGATTTCATCCGTCATACAGGGTTTACCTCCTCAAACCATTCCTGATAAATTGCCGCCAGGATGGCGTCGTTGGCCAGCTGTGGATCATCGCCAAACTCCGCCAGCGCCACCGTCCAGCGATAGATTTGATTTAACGAAACCTGTTCCAGGTTTACAGCGGGATACTCCACCTGCAAAGCGCGGGCAATAGCGTAACTGTCATCCCAGGTGAGGGTATCGGTCATTGAACCCTTGGAGTGGCGGTTTCAGTGGATGCTTAAGTTCATTCCATTATACCCCACCATCCTCCTCTGTCAACGCATAATTACGAAAAATTTTATTTGCGTAATTCTGGGATTAGCTTATAATATGAAATAAAGAATGAAACCTACCCGCCAACGTATCCTGGACTATCTGGCGAGCCGCACTTCTGCCACCGCCATCGAGCTCAGCCGCGCCCTGCAGGTCACCCCCTCCGATGTGCGCCACCACCTGAGGCTTCTCGTCCACGAAGGAGCCATCGTGCCCACCGGCGAACGCCCCATCCAGGGCCGTGGCCGCCCGGCGCAGCGCTATCGCCTGGCTTCCCAGCCACGCGAGGGCAAATTCGACTTGCTCGCTAGCGCCCTGTTGGGCGAGTCCCTCACCAGTCTCTCCCCTGCCGGTCAGGAAGCCTTCCTGGGCCGCGTCGCCGCCCGCCTGGCCG
>DATDRM010000169.1:0-4672 GCA_035291705.1 Anaerolineales bacterium | reverse complement strand
CTCCGGGACGCTGCCCGCGCTCAAGGCCAATGCGACTGGTGCAGCTTCCGAAAGCTTGCTTGCTGAATTCCCATATTTCGAGCCTTTCCTGAAGATTTTGGAATTTGGTAAACACGAAGGGCATTTCCCCGATCGCGACTTGGTCTGGTATGAAATCACTTATCCCCGCATCTTGAATTTCCTGCAAGGAAATGCCACCGCGCAGGAGACGTTGGAAACCATAGAGCGAGAGGTGAATGAGTCGTTCTAAGCTTGAAATGGCAACACAGACCTTGCGCACTGCCCAGGGTATCGCGGGCTTGTTTTTCCGATTGCGCCACGGCCGGGATTCGGCGCAAAAGCAATTTATCTTTTCGGCAGTGACTCCCCTGGTGCTCTATATGGGTTTCTTCACCCTGTTTCCCATGCTTTGGGGACTGGCCCTGGCTTTCTTCGAATACAGCGCCCGGCGTTCCGGCGGGCCAGTCCTCGGGCTGGGTGGGGATAACCCTTTCGTTGGGTTGCAGAACTTTGGCGATATGCTGAATTTTGCACCAGACGCGCCGCTCAACGTCCGCCAATTTCACATTAGTATTAGAACCACGCTTTTGTTTGCATTCCTGATCTTGCCCCTCAACCTGGCGATCACCTTGCCGTTGGCGGTGTCTATTGAGAGCGCCCACGACCGATTGAAGGGTTTCTTCCGCATGTTTTTCTTCTTACCGGTGTTAGCGCCATCGGTGGGGGTAGCCATCATGTGGAGCTATGTTTATCACCCCCAGCGTGGGTTGCTCAACGGCATTCTGACGTCCCTCAACGGTAAGTTAGTGGGAATTAACTGGACCGGCGACCAGAGTTTAATCTTTCTTGGCGTCCCGATTGCTCTGATTGCGGTGATCATTGCCTATCTCTGGCAAGATTTGGGGTACAACCTGGTTATTTTCATCGCTGCGCTGCAAAGTATCCCCGAAAGCATCAAGGACGCGGCGCGCATGGATGGCGTGAGCGGGTGGCAGATGTTTCGTTACATCAGCCTCCCCCTGCTGAAACCCACAATCCTGCTGACTTCGGTATTAACGATGATCTCCTCTTTTCAGGTTTTTGACATTATCCAGGTCATGACCGAGGGAGGCCCTAACGACCAGACGCGTGTGCTTCTGCTCGACATCTACAATAACGCTTTCCGCTTCCAACGCATGGGCTGGGCCTCAGCGGTTTCGGTGGTGCTGTTCTTGATGGTGTTTTCTATTTCGCTCGTCCAGACCCGACTGCTCAGAACCGAATGGGAGTATTAATGGACACTGCCCAAGCGTTACCGCTGCAGACACGCAAGGGTTTGAAACTTGACAAGTATAGAGTGTACTTGCTATTAATCCCGGCCAGCTTGGTGGCGATCTTGCCCTTCGTGTGGATGATCTTTGGCTCGTTCAAAACTGGCAGCGAAATCCGGCAAATCCCGCCAACGTTTTTCCCTGAAAAGTTTACCCTGCAAAACTACGCCAATATCCTGACCGACAAAGAGCTGCCGTTGGGTTTGTTCTATCGAAATTCGGCAATTATTGCCCTGGCGAATGTGGTGCAGGTGCTATTCACCAGTTCCCTATATGGATACTTATTCGCCAAGTTTAATTTCCGCGGCAAGAACGCCATTTTCTGGTTCATCCTGGCAACTATGATGATCCCCCACCAGGTGACCATGATCCCTGGCTATCTCATCCTGGCGCGCCTCGGGTTGCTCAACAAACTCTGGGGGCTGATCATCCCGGCCGCCATCGATGCGTTTGGTATTTTCCTCTTCCGGCAGTTCTCTCTTTCAATTCCAAATGAATTGCTCGACGCGGCCCGCGTGGATGGCGCCTCAGAGTTCCGGGTTTATCGCTCGATTATCCTATACCAGCTGGGGCCTGCGCTGGCCACGTTCGGTATGTTGACCTTCATGTTCAACTGGAACGCTTACCTGTGGCCGCTGATCGTGCTCACCGAACAAAACGTGCGCACTCTGCCGATCATTTTGACCTGGTATTCCAACCAGCACACCCAACAGCTTCACCTGACTATGGCGGCTTCGGTGATGGTCATCCTTCCAGTGCTGTTTGTTTTTATTTTTGCTCAGCGGTGGATCGTCAAAGGCATTACTTTGACCGGGTTGAAGTAGACCTCGCAGAGAAAATCGACTAAAAAGGAATTGCATATGCCCAAAATTGCGATCATCGGCGCAGGCAGTAGCGTGTTTGCGACTGAAATCATGGCGGATATCCTCTCTACACCGGCCTTGGAAAACGGCGTCTTCGCCCTGGTAGATATCGATTCAGCTCGCCTGGAGCTCGCCCACCAGATGGCCGAATTTCTCATCCGGCTCTCGGGGCGACGTTGGAGTGTCGCAGCCAGCACCGAACGAAAGGATGTCCTCGCAAACAGCGACTATGTCATCAATACGATTGAGGTGGCCGGATTGCCCAATGTACGCCACGACTACGAAATCCCTCTCAGGTATGGGGTCGATCAGTGCATCGGCGACACGATTGGTCCTGGCGGCCTCTTCAAGGCTTTGAGGACTTTACCAGCCTGGATCGAGATCCTGAAAGATGTGGAGCGATTGGCGCCGCGCAGCCTGGTAATGAACTACACCAACCCAATGTCCCTCACCGTGCTGACCGGGGTGCGCGCCTCCTGGTTGCCCACCGTCGGTCTGTGCCACTCGATCCAACACACTTCTCAGCAATTGTCCGAGTACCTGGATATTCCTTACGAGGCTATTCACTGGCGGGCGGCGGGGATCAACCACCTGGCCTGGTTCGTGGAGCTTTCTCGAGATGGCGAGGATCTTTATCCTTTGTTGCGCCAACGAGCGCGCCTGCCGGAGGTCTACGAACATGATCCGGTGCGGTTCGAGATGATGCTCCACCTGGGCGCATTCCCAACCGAATCGAGCGGACATGTCTCCGAGTACACCGGGTACTTCCGCAAACGGCCTGATCTGGTCAAAAAATACACACGCAGCGAGTATCGCGGCGAAAGCGGCTTTTATGCCAACAACTGGCCAACCTGGCGCGCCGAGGGCGATCAGGAGATTCGGGATTACCTCTCTGGGAGGAGAGCCTTCCAGATAGAACGCGGCCCTGAATTTGCTTCCTATATTGTCGAGGCGATGGAGACGAATAAGCTGGCGGTGATCTACGGCAACGTGCTGAACACGGGTTTGATCGATAACTTGCCGCGGGATGGTGTCGTGGAGGTGGCCTGCCTGGTGGATGGCAAGGGGGTACAGCCGACTCATTTCGGGCCACTCCCTACCCACCTCGCCCTGCTTAACCAGCAGCACATGGCCTTCCACGATCTGGTGGCTACAGCTGTATTGGAGCAGAACCGCGAAGCGGCGGTGCATGCCTTAATTGTCGATCCATTGACTGCTGCGGTGTGCTCGCTGGCCGAAATCCGCCAAATGTTTACCGAGATGGTCGCTGCACAGAAATCTTACCTGCCGGATTTCTTATATGTATGATCAAACCCTTTGACATCCTCGTCGCTGGGGAGATCAACCCCGATCTAATCCTCTCCTCTCCTGGTATCGAGCCACGCTTCGGGCAGGCCGAAACCCTCGTCCAGGACGCCGAGATGACCATCGGCTCCTCCTCGGCCATTTTCGCCTGTGGCGCAGCGCACCTGGGGTTGAAGGTCGCCTTGATTGGAATCGTCGGTGACGATCTTTTCGGAGGTTTTATGCTGAGGGCGCTTACCCAGCATGGTGTGGATATCTTGCACGCCATTGTCGATGTAGATCTTAAGACGGGCTTCAGCGTCATCCTCAGTCGCGGCTCTGACCGGGCGATCTTGACCCATGTAGGATCGATGAATGCCTTGCGCGCTGACCAGGTGACAGATGATCTGTTGGGCAGGGCGCGCCATCTGCACGTCGCCAGCTACTTTTTGCAGACTGCACTGCTGCCAGGTTTACCGGACCTGTTCCAAAGGGCACACGCTTTGGGAGCCTCAACCTCCCTAGATACAAACTGGGACCCTTCAGGGCAATGGACTGGAGTCGCCGCATCCCTCAAGTTCACAACCGTCTTTTTGCCGAATGAGGTGGAAGCCCTGGCCTTGACGCAGGCCTCAAGCGTGGAAGGGGCTTTACAAGCGCTCGCCGAAGATGTGCCAATTGTCGCTGTCAAGCTCGGGGAGCAGGGGGCGATCGCTCAGCGCGGGGATGAGATCGTGCGTGTTCCCGCATTTTCTGTGGAGGTGGTTGATACCGTTGGGGCTGGGGATTCATTCGATGCTGGCTTCATCTATGGCTATCTGCAAGGCTGGTCTTTGGAAGCCACGCTACGCCTGGCTGTAGCCTGCGGCTCACTTTCGACCCGCGCCCATGGAGGCACCGAAGCTCAGCCCACACTCCAGGAAGCCATGGCGAGGCGATGATCCTGACCGTTACATCAAGCCCATCGATCGACAAAACCATCCTGGTGCCAGACGATCGCCTGGGAGCCATTCACCTAAGCCAGACTATGGTCCGGCCGGGCACTGCTCTGTGTGGAGATACTGGCGGCACTCTGGCAGGGTAAACCAGCGCGTCAGGCGGGTCCTGGCCAATGCTACCAGATCTTCGATGCGCAAGAGATAAACGCGCACTGTCCCGTCTTGATAGCTGCCCGTGACCAGGCGAGTTCCATCCGGGCTGAAGGATACAGCGCTG
>DATDRM010000168.1:0-10122 GCA_035291705.1 Anaerolineales bacterium | reverse complement strand
TGGATGGCATGGGATAGTGGTGCCGAAGGTGGGAATCGAACCCACACTCCCGAAGGAACACGATTTTGAGTCGTGCGCGTCTGCCAGTTCCGCCACTTCGGCCGGTTGGTGAGGAGTATTATACTTGATCTTCATCCGTGTCCAATATCCTGATCCCGTTCTCGGATGAGGTTAAATTGTCGCAATCGCCAATAGTCTAGCCGCTTCGACGGCCTGGCGCGCGACATCCTTTTCTGCCTGCCAAAGGGAGAGGTAAGGTGGGCGGACATAGGTTTGTTCGGGTGCAAGCAGGCCCATGTGAACCAATGCCACTTTGCAGCGCGCCCGGTAGTCGCCAATTGGCCGGCCGTAAACATAATCACAAAAGCCCTGAACGTGCCTCCGCATGGCCACTGCTTTGGTAAAATCCTCTTTCTTGACCGCCTCGAGTAACTCCACCAGCAAACCAACCCCAACCGCCGCATAACCTAACAGCCCTCCCTGTGCCCCCAGCAAGAAACTCTCCAACAGGAAATTGTCGTTGCCGGTCAGCAAAGTAATTGAGTGATCGGCTTGCCGGACGAGATCGCGGGTGAGGAGAAAGCGCTGGGCGTCGAAGGAGGCGTCCTTTAAGCCCACCACCTGGGGTAATTCTAATAGCCTGGCCAGGGCCCCCGGTGGATAGTTGACACCGCCGAAGATCGGGCCGAGCTGGAAAACGATCAAGGGCAGGCCCGAGGCCTCGGCAATCGCCCGATGATAGTCATAAGCAATGCGTCCATCGAGTGGGTCGTTAAGAAAAGCTGGGGTAGGGAACACCAATAGAGCGTCGGCTCCAGCTTCCTGAGCTGCTTTAGCATTGGTGATCGCAGTCAGGGTTCCAGGCCCCCCAACGCCAGCCACGATGGCGCACCGCCCGGCGGCTACTGCGCGCGCAGTGTGAACCACCTGGACCCGTTCTTCGGGAGTGAGATATGGCCCTTCGCCTGTGTCAACGTTCACGGCTAGGCCCACCGGGCCTTGGATGATGACCCATTCCAGATAGCGCCGGAAGGCGGTAAAGTCGATCGAATAATCCTGGCGCATCGGTACGATGACTGCCGGGATGATCCCTTCCAGATTTAAGGTTTGCATAGATCGCACCTCCTTCTATAGTCTCTGATTACTGAGTATCGGTCAAGTGATCCTGCGCTGCGTTGATTAATGTCCGCAGACGTTCCAGCGCGGCACGCCCGGCCGCCACCTTGGGTCTTAGATGCGTCTCGATCGAGATGAAACCCTCATAGCCATCGGCTGAGAGTGCCTTGATCTGGTCCGCCCAGTTGATCTGGCCTTCCAGACTGTAATATAGCTCCCCATCCTTATCTCGATCGGCATCTTTGAAATGGACATGGTGCATCAGCCCTCGCACGGCGGAGTAACCCTCAGGAAAAGGAAGGTCACCGGCGCAAAAGGCATTGCCGGGGTCCCAATTTATGCTCAGGGCTGGGTGGTTGATAGCGCGCACGATGTGTGCCGTGCGCGCCCCTGTATCTGCCCAAAAGCCGGCTTCGTTTTCAAGTGCGAGTTCCAGTCCGGCCGTTTCAGCTCGCTCGGCTGCCAGCCGCAGGCAATTCAGCGCCTCTTCGGGTGGCTCGCCTGGCCGCGCCCCCGCCCGGTCGAAACCGAAGATCACTACCAAGGGGGCGCCAAGTTCATTGGCATAGTCAAGCG
The DNA here is from genome assembly GCA_035291705.1 of Anaerolineales bacterium. Classification (GTDB taxonomy): domain Bacteria; phylum Chloroflexota; class Anaerolineae; order Anaerolineales; family UBA4823; genus DATDRM01. The sequence goes on along the minus strand of DATDRM010000168.1, from coordinate 8,430 downwards.
ATTCGGGTAGCAGCTCGTTGAGATGATACTGTACTGCTCGTATGGCTTCAGACCAACTCTCATATCCATTTCGATCCATCCATCCCAGAGCAGCGCGGGGTGCTTGCTGCGCTGGAAAGGCCATTTTGAAGAGTCCAGGTCCGATCGCTACGATCCGGGCTTGATGCTCGGCAAGCAGATCGCGCAGCCGCTGCTTTTGGTAATCGGAAAAACGCGGCGCCCGGTCTGTGAAGAAGCCCCGCAGTTCAAAGTCGTGCACCCCCCATGCGACTCCCAATTCGATGGCCGTCTCGGGATCGGAGCTGATTTCATCGGTGATGATGCTGATCTTCATATTTTCTCTTGATTATTTGAAAACGGGTATCACTTCCCTGGCCAACTGCCGGAGCTCATTCAGGATGAAGGCGTGCGGCATACCCGCGAAAAACAATCTGCAGATCAGGTGATCGACTCCGAATGCGTCTTTGAATTTCTGCAGTTGCTTGATGATGGTTTCCGGGCCGCCCACCAGGAAGCGATCCCGGCTGATCGCCGCCAGATCAGCCACCGGCGCTGCGTCTTCTCTACCGATTAGGGGGTGCGCCCATTTTCCACTGCCATATTCATCTCGATAATTAATCAGCAGATGCCTTTCTGCCATTTCGCACGCCTTTTCGTCGCTATCGGCGATAATGACCTCGCGCGTTAATGGGGTGGGTCGGGTGGTCGGGTCCACCCCGATAGCCCTCAAATTCTGATGATAGATTTTTTGAGCCTGCAAGAGTTTGTCCAGGCTGGCGGTTGGGCCAGGAATCCAGGCATCCCCCAGTTTGGCAGCCCGGGCGAGCGCCAGCTCTCCCCAACCACCTAACCACAGGGGAGGGTGGGGGCTTCTGAACGGCCGTGGCTCAATCTTCAGACCTTTCACCTGATAATACTGCCCTTCGAAATCAACCTTCTCTTCTGTCCATAACTGCTTGATCAGGCACACTGCTTCCTCGAACCGCGCCCCGCGTTTTTCCAGCGGCACCTGGTACAAAGCAAATTCGTCGGGCTTATAACCGATGGCAACGCCCAGAATGAAGCGGCCCTGCGTCATGATGTCGAGCAGCGCCCCATCTTCGGCGACGCGCACCGGATGGTAGAAAGGCAGGATCAGGATGTCCGTGCCAAGGATGATCCGCTCTGTCCGCGCGGCTACCCCTGCCAGCCCCATCAGAGGCGACGGCCAGTAGTGGTTTTTGACGCCATGATGCTCTTCCAGCCAGACTGAGTCAAAGCCCAGGGACTCGCCTAGCAGGACTTCTTCAACAAATTTCTGGTAGAAAGGGCCACCCTCGGTTGGGATGAAGCCAAACTTCATGGTTCTATCCCTTGATTTTTGGTCCTCGGTTGCGCCGTTGATTTACGCACGACCAGTTGGTGCGGAAGCAGGAGGGTATCGGAAATCTTCATCTCACCATAACGCAGCTTGATCAGGCTCTCCATTCCAACCTTTCCTAGCTCATAAAGCGGCAATGAAACTGTGGTCAACGGCGGGTCAACAAATTGGGCGATGGCGATATCGTCGATCCCCATTACACTGATGTCCTCAGGAATCTTGTATCCCAGTTCTTTCAATCCAACCAGGCAGCCAATCGCCATCAAATCATTGGAGGCCAGCACCGCGGTCGGTTTTTTAGCTAGGGCATCGATAACTCTGGCGGCGCGCAATCCCGCTTCGTATGTAAAGTCTCCCTTCAGGATCAACTCTGGATTTTGTTCGATGGCGTGTCTCTTTAGCGCCATTTTGTAGCCGTTCAGGCGAAGTTCCGCCGTGGTGAGCAAACCCGGCCCGGATATATAGGCGATCGAAGAGTGCCCCAGGCCGATCAGGTAATCCACCGCCTCCTGGATGACCTGTACATTGTCAACCAGGACAGAAACCGAAGGAAATAAATGTTTACCCAGGGACACGCAGGCCGCTTTCCGCTCCCGGAAGATTTCCAGGATCTGTTCCATCGCCCGCAGATAATCCTCGTCGATCAGACCACCCCCGGCGAAGATCACCCCGTCGACCCGGTAATCGTTCAGTGTGTTCAGATACCTCAGTTCCATGGCGGGTACCCGATCGGAGTTGCAGACAATCACCAGATAACCCTGGGTGCGGGCGAAATCCTCCACCCCACGGATGATCGTCGCGAAATATGGATCGGTCGCATCGCCGATGATCACGCCCACGATATTGGTATCGCCTGTGACCATGGCCTTCGCCAGGGCGCTTGGCGAGTAATTAAGCGTCCGGGCAGCTTCTAAAACCCGCGCCCGTCTTTCGTCGCTGACAGGATGCGAGCTTCCGCTAAGCACCCTCGAGGCGGTGGCAATGGATACATTCGCCAATCTCGCGACATCGATAATCGATACCATACACTCCGCGTTCCTTGAGACATCCTCCCGGATTCGAGGCTTCAATCGGTTTCTAAAAGACAACCGCTAGTTGGTGCTCGGGGTATCCAGGTTAATCCAAATGTTCTTCACTCTTGAGTATTGCAGGATCGATTCCCAGCCTCCTTCGCGGCCAAAGCCGCTCTGCTTCACGCCGCCAAATGGCGCCTCGACGCCGAATCCGCCGCCACCATTGACGGTCACGTGACTGACGTCCAGTTGTGCTGCCACGCGGTGGGCGCGGCTGAGATCGCGCGTCCAAATCTCCGCCGAAAGACCGTAGCTGGAGGCGTTGGCCAGCTCTACCGCGTGCTCTTCAGAACCGAAGGTCAGGATGCTCAATACCGGGCCGAAGATTTCCTCCTCTACGATACGCATGCCCGGTTGAGCCTCGCCAAACAATGTGGGCTCGATGTAGTAGCCCCGTGAGAGCGGATCACTATCCGGACGCCGTCCCCCAAAGACCAGTTTGGCGCCCTCCCGGCACCCCTCTCCAACGTAACCCAGCACCCGCTCAAGTTGTTCTTCAGAAACAAGAGGCCCCATGTCGGCGTCTTCTGGGCCGTAGCCTACCCGGATCGTCGCCATGGTGGCTCTCACCTTTTCAACGACTGTGTCATACAGCTCGCGCGGGACGAATAAACGGGAAAGCGCACCGCACGATTGGCCGGTGTTGTAACAGATCCCCCATGCCGCCGCTTCAGCTGCCCTTTCCACATCTGCATCTGGAAAAATAATGCAGGGCGATTTGCCGCCTAACTCTAGGGACACAACTGGGGTGATGCAACCAGCAGCGGCGGTGAGAACCTGCTTGCCCGTGGCAACGGACCCACAGAAAGCCAGCGCCTGGATGCCCGGATGGCCGGCCAGGGTAGCGCCAGCCTCTTGGCCAAAACCGGTCACAATGTTTACCACCCCTGGAGGGAGTCCCACCTCTGCAGCCAGGCGAGCGAGTTCAAGCGTGGAAAGCGGGGTCTCCTCGGCAGGTTTTGCGACGATGGTGTTGCCGACCGCCAGACAGGGAGCCACACCGCGGGCGAAAATGTCCAGCGGGTAGTTCCATGGGATGATGTGCCCAACCACCCCCAGGGGTTCCTGCCGGATGTAGTCGAAGACCTGCTCTGAAACGGGCACGACCCGCCCATGGATTTTGTCAGCCCAACCGGCGTAGTATTCAAAGTTGCGAATGGTGGTCCCTACTTCATCGTAGGCCTGTTTAAGCGGCTTGCCGTTCTCCAAAGAAAGGAGCCGGGCCAGGTGGTCCTTCTCGTTCTCGATCCTGCGCGCCCATTTCCACAAGAGGCGCCCGCGCTGGTACGGGGTAAGCGAACGCCAGGCCGGAGAATTGAAAGCCTGTCTGGCCACCTCAATCGCATGATGAATATCCGCTTGATCCCCTCGGGCAGCGGAAGCGATCACTTCACCCCGCCCGGGGTCAAAAACAGCGAATGTCTGGCCTGTTTGTGCGGCGATCTCCTGTCCTTCGATCCATAATCCGACTTTAAGTAACTCTCTCATGCTCTTTTCTCCATCCGATAATTGGGGTCTCCGGGGAGCGGGGCCAATCCTGTGCTAGTGATGACAAGCCGTTCAGGCAGGGTACTTGCTAGGATCTTGTAGAGCTGCTCATCGACGTTCACGCCCATCGCTTCCAGAGCCAGGAGCGCGGCTCCCACAACCGGTTCGAAGCGAGGCTTGATCACGCGCGCTCTAGGGGCTCGCGCGTGTACCACCCGGTTAATCGTATCCAGCAAGAGAGAGCCTTTCCCCTTGAAGACACTCCCTCCCAGGATCACTTCGACATCTTCCAACTCAAGTCCAAGCCGCCGGATAATTGCCAGAGCCGTGATCCCCACCTCGCTTCCCATCTGGATAACCAATTCTCGGGCTACCTCATCCCCTGCCTCTGCCGCCTCGAACAGGAGCGGTACCAGCTCAAGCAAACGCGAGCGCCGGATCTCCTCGTGATAAAGCCTGGAGAGCAGTACCTCCTCCGATGGCGCCTGTAAAGCTTGTAATACGAATTGGGTCAGAAGGGTGGGCTTTCCCCTGCCATCCCAGGCACGCATGACCATCCTGATCATCTCCTGGCTGAGCATTCCCCCGCCGCCCCAATCGCCGGATTCAGGCCCCAGGCCGGGCAGCACGATCTCTCTGCCATCTGGGGCGCGCCCCGCCGCGTTGAATCCTGAGCCACAGATAATCACTACCCCCCAGGAGCGGGTCAGCCCGGCTCTTAACGCGGCGATCGTGTCGTTCTTGATGAGGGTGGTTTTGGTCAGGCCTAAATCCTCCATCGCCTCTTGCAGCATGGCGTAATCCTCTGGCAGATCGGCGCCCGCCAGGCAGAAGCATCCCATATCGAGCGGCTGCTTTGAAAGGCTTGCTTTCCTGATGGCTGTCCCAGTGGCGCGTTCGATCTCCCGCCGTGCAGCTTTAAATCCCCGGGTTTGGTGGTTGCCACCCCCGGAGTGCCCAAACCCGAGTGACTGGCCGCTCTCATCCACGACCAGGGCATGGGTCTTACTGTTGCCGCCGTCTACTCCCAGGGCGTAACGCAACCTCAGCCTCCGGGAAAGAATTGGGGTAGATATGCCCGGTGAGTCTCTAAGAGGTCATCGAGCACAGCTTGGACTTGGTCTGCCTGGGGTCCAAGAGGGTGGGCAAGCAAAGCCTGGTGGGCGGCGACCCGGTCGCCGTGCACAGCTGCTTCCACAGTCAAAATTTCGTAGCTTTTCACCTGCGCCAGCAGCCCGAAGCACACCGGCGGGAGCGGTTCTGCCGGCAGAGGGTGGATCCCGGAACGATCTACCCGGCAGGGCATCTCAAGCACCCATTCTCGCGGCCAGCCGCTTACTGCGCCGTCGTGGCGTATATTGACGATGTGTGTCTCACCCAGGTCATTGTAGTGGGCGTTGAGCAACTGCGCTGCCACGGTAGAATAATATGCGCCGCCGCGTTTCATCAGGTCGGAGGGCGGTTCAATCAGGTTGCGATCGGCATAATGCCGCAAAAGGTCCTTTTCGACCGCCATCACTTCTTCGGCGCGGGAAGGCGGCCATTTTTGCTGGGCAGCCAGCTTGCGCTCGGTGTAATAGTAATACTGCAGGTAGGAGTTGGGGACCATACCGAGCACTTCAACGGTGCGCACGTCCCACTCTGGCTCCGGGTCAGCTCGGAGTTGGGCGATGTAGCTTTCTATTACTTGCGGGCCCATATCTTCACCGTCCACGACCAGGCCGCGGTGCCATGACAGATGGTTCAGGCCGAGCGTCTGTAATTCGGCACGTTCTGGGAGGCAACCCTGCCAGGGTCCGGGCAGATCGGTCAAGAGATACATCTTGGTCGTAATCGGCCAATTGCACAGGCCCACGGCGGGTACCTGTGATGCGTAACGGCTCACGGCCTCGGTGATCAGGCCGGCGGGATTGGTGAAATTCACCAGCAGCGCCCCAGGAGCCAGCTGGTGCATATCAGCGGCGATCTTCAGGATAATTGGGATGGTGCGCAGGGCTTTAGCCATGCCGCCGATCCCTGTTGTCTCCTGGCCGATCAGATTGTGCCGCCTTCCCAGGTATTCGTCCGCCCGCCGGGCTTCCATCTGGCCCACCCGCAATTGGGTGATGACATAGGAGGCTCCAGCGATGGCTTCCTGCCGGTCTGTGGTGAGATGCACTGCGAATGGCGCGCCTTTTGCCCTGGCCATGCGCCGGGCAAAATCACCAACGATCTCCAGGCGTCGGGCATCGATGTCCATCAACCATAGTTCCCTTAGCGGGAAAGAGCCAGTTCGCGCCAGAAACCCGTTGACTAATTCAGGCGTGTAGGTTGATCCGCCGCCGATGACACTCACTTTTATATTTTCAGACATCTGACCTTTCACCTTCTTTCCAACATTAGCTCCCATACACTCCGGATAATGGATTCAGGATTCGCCAAGAGTTATCTCTACAGCCACCTCGCTGGGTGCCCTGCTGCCCAGCCAGAAGATGGCAAGACCGGCAACCGCCACCAGGGTGAGAATCCGGAACAGGTTCACCATCCCAACCGTATCGTATAGGTAACCGCCCAGTAGAGCCCCAATAATGGAGCCGATCCCGAAAGTGGCGGCGTTGAAGATCGCCTGAGCAGTAGTGCTCAGACCCTCTGGCGTCCGAGCGTTCATATAGGTGACCCCGCCGACCAAAAAAGCCGCGAAGGCCAGACCGTGAAGGGGCTGCACGATCAATACCCAGGTAGGTGAATCAATAAAGGAGAAAAGCAGCCAACGCAGCGCGAAGGTAAAGAAAGCCACCTTTAATAACCCGCCAGCGCCGATGCGGCGCATGATCTTGCCGGAGAAGATCATCACCGGCACCTCGCCCACTGCCGCCAGGGCCCAGGCCAGGCCGATCTTTCCCTCTCCGGCGCCCAGCCCATAAATGTAGATGCTGAAGAAAGAGTTGACGGCGCTCATCGTCACGGAGAGCAGAAAGATGCTCAACAGGAAAATTAATATCTCGGGGCGCATCAAACGCCGCAAGCCCTGCCCTAAAGGCGATCGCATGACGGTAATACGGGCTGGTTGGAAGAGGGATAGAAGAAAGGTCAATCCCATCAGTATGGCGTAGCAATAGAAGAATATGCGCAGGTTGAACTCTTGAATCAACGCTCCAACTGACAGGGTAGAGATCGACCACCCGATTGACCCCCAGGCGCGTAGTCCCCCGTATGTGCTTCGTTGGGTCCTTGCGACCTCAAGCGCAGTGCTATCCAGGAGAGGAATGATGGGGCTGCTCATGAACGCATAAGCAAAAACATATGGGACGAGGGAATAATAGTTGCTGGCTTGAGACAGCATTAATACGGCCAGCGGGGCTAAGAGCAGTGCCAGACTGAGAATTCTACCGTGCAAGTGGAAGGCGTCGGAGATAGCGCCCCAGAACAGGGAGGTTACCGAACCTACCAGCAGCGGAAGTGCAGCCAGCGTGCCGATCTGCACCCCGCTGAGCCCGATGCGTTCATAGTAAAGGTTAATGTATGGCAGGAAGGCTCCGAGCGCCAGATAGTAGCAGAAATACATCGCCCAGGCATAAGTCAAGACGCCAGGCGACCTTTCTAAATAACCGCGTGTGCGGGCCATAGCATTAACCGTCTTTGAAGAACTGCCGGAGGAATGAGCGTTCGTTCTCCAGCACGCGCTCAAAAAATTGCCTGGCCTTGGGATACGTACCAACCAGGGGATTAGCCATCAGGGCTGCAAGCGCAGTCCTGCGATCGCCGGTGATCACCGCCTTTACGGTTAATTCTTCATAGGTCTTCACCGTCTGCGCAAGTCCGCGAACGTTAAGCGGCATGGGTCCTGAAGGGAGCGGGTCAATGCGCTCCTTGTAGATGCGCGCCGGGACTTCTACACAGACCTCGGGCGGGAGATCGGGCATCGCGCCGCCATTCCTCACATCGACAACCACCACCTCGCCGCGATCGTGGACGATCGAATCGATCACCTGTAAAACGGGAAGATAATATTGTGCTCCCCCCTTCGACTCCAGGATATGTCGCGCGGCTTCGTTATACCCTGAAGTTGCGTATATCTGGCGGAGCTTCTCCTCTGCAGTCATATCCTTTTCGCCTTTGCTCCGCAGGCTGTGTCTATCCGCCTCCAGAACCTTGCCAGTGTAATAGAAGTAGCGTAAATACCATCCCGGGATCAAGCCTAAGGTTTGCAGCCACTCAGGATCGATCAAGGAATCTACCAGACCAAGTCGGTAGAGGATTGAACGACGGGTGTGCACCTTCGTGATCAAAGGCTGCAGCATTTCCTGTCCATCAACATAAGCCCCTCGCACCCAGCTCAAATGGTTAAGTCCGAAAGAATCTAAGCGCACCTTTGCTGGGGGTACGTCGAGGATTTCGCTGATCGTGTATTGTGTGTTAATGGGAATATTACAGAAGCCAACCGTGCGCACCTGGCTGTGCTTGAGCAGGGCTTCGGTGACGATCCCTGCCGGGTTGCTGAGATTCAGGAGCCAGGCTTTAGGAGATAGA
>DATDRM010000167.1:0-5131 GCA_035291705.1 Anaerolineales bacterium | reverse complement strand
TCCTCAGCTGGTTGACCGGTGAAAAGAACCAGCTGTTACCGTTCGATGCAGTCCGGGAACATATCCCGATGATCGGGCAGCATTATATCGGTTTGCAAGAGGTGCCCATCGATAACATCGTGGGAAGCCTGGGTCGCTATCGAGACTTTGACCGGGCTTTCTTACCGATCCAGAAGCGGACGAAAGACCGTTGGGTCAGAATTAACAAAGCCCGTTATGAAGCGGTTGATTTACCCCCGGTGGAACTATATAAAATGGGGGAAGTTTATTTCGTCAAGGATGGCAACCATCGCGTATCCGTAGCGCGTGAAGGCGGACAATTATATGTAGATGCTGTCGTAACCGAGATCCAGATCGCCATCCCGCTAACGGTCGAGACGCAAGTGTCTGACCTGGATTTGAAGGGAGAGTATGCAACTTTCATTGAGAAGACTAGACTGACCACGCTCCGTCCATCAGCCCAGGTTGAACTTACACTGCCTGGAGAATATGATCGTCTTCTGGACCATATTAACGTGCATCGCTGGTACCTGGGCGAGCAGCGAAAAGGGGTAGTCTCTTATGAAGAGGCGGTGGCCTCCTGGTACGATAATGTGTACATTCCACTGAGCCAGGTGATCGCCAAGCAGGATATATTACCCCATTTCCCAGGACGGACAGTCGCTGACCTATACTTATGGATCATCGAGTATCTCTGGTACCTACGGGAAGCCTATAAAGATGAATTCGCGATTGAAGAAGCAGCGCAGCTATTCATCCAAGAGTTCGATGGGTGGCCAGAGAGCGAGCTGGTGAGGTTACTGGAACGAGCTTCTTGGGTGGATTACCTGATCTTGAAACATGAGCGGGCCAGCTTTTTAGCGCGCACAAAATTAGAGGATTATCGCCCGCAGGCGAATATCGAGCTGACGATTCCCGGGCTATATGAAAAACTGAACGAGCACATCAATGTTCACCAGTGGTATTTGGGCGAGCAGAGGAAAACTGCCATCAGGTATGAAGAAGCAGTCATTTCTTGGTACGATCACGTTTACCTGCCCCTGGTAGACATCATCCGGAAGCAGGAGATTCTGGATGAGTTCCCCGGCAGAACGAAATCTGACCTTTATCTGTGGATTATCGAACACCAGGGTTATTTGCGGGAAACTATTGGAGGGGATGTATCGCTTGAAGCCGCCGCGGAGCATTTCACCGACGATATTTCCATAGAATCGACCAAAGGGGAAAATGATGATGATGGCAAGTAAAATTAATTGCATGGGATTTAAAGAAGGAGTATACTTTTAAACATGCGCCCAACGAAACCTCTCTCTGAGCCTTTGTGGTGGGGATTGCTGAGCACAGCTCGCATCAACCGTGCCCTGATCCCGCCCTTGCGCGCCTCGAAACGGAGTAAGCTGGTGGGGGTAGCCAGCCGGACGGTCGAAGGCGCACAGGCCTATGCCCACAAATGGCGAATTCCGCGTTCCTACGGGAGTTATGAGAGCCTGTTGGCAGAGGCGGACATCGATGTGATCTACAACTCCCTCCCGAACCACCTGCATGCTGAATGGACGATCAAAGCTGCCCAGGCGGGGAAGCATGTTTTATGCGAAAAACCATTGGCCTTATCGGTGGAAGAAGTAGACGCCATGACCGCAGCAGCCAGGCAGGCCGGAGTGGTCGTCGCCGAAGCGTTCATGTATCGCCACCACCCTCAGACTCGAAAGGTTAAGGAACTGGTGGAGAACGGGGCGGTTGGCAAAGTGCGCCTGGTGCGCGGATCGTTCACCTTCATGATCTCCCGCCAGGACGATGTCCGGCTCGACCCGGCGATGGGCGGAGGTTGCCTGTGGGATGTGGGCTGTTATCCGGTCAGCTACACGCGCTATCTTCTCGGACGGGAACCGGAGGAAGTGTTAGGGTGGCAAATGACCGGCTCCAGCGGGGTGGACGAGGTTTTTGTCGGACAGATGAGATTTTCCGGTGAGGTTTACGCCCAATTTGATAGCGGCTTTCGGGTGCCATACCGGGCGCAAATGGAAATCGTAGGCGAGACAGGCACTCTTGTCATACCAAACCCATTCAAGCCCGGGCGGAATGGGAAAATCCAATTGATCCGTGAGAACGAGGTGCAGAGCATTCGAGTTCCTGGCCAGGAACTTTATCTTGGAGAGGTAGAGGATATGGCGGATGCCATCTTGCTGGGTAAGGCGCCGCGGGTCAGCCTAGCTGACAGCCGGGCGAATATCGCTGTCCTGCTGGCGCTGTTGGAATCGGCGCGCCTGGGAAAACCTGTAATTTTATAACAAGGAGATATAGCGATGAAACGATCCGGATTAATTTGGGGAGCTGTGCTGGTCATCCTCGGGATAATACTCCTGGTGGATAATCTCGGATTGTTAGATGCCCTGGGCATCAATCTATGGGATTTGATCTGGCCACTATTATTGATCCTGTTCGGCGTGTGGATATTATGGGGCACATTCGGTAGACAACGCACCCTGGAAAGTGAGCAGGTCACCATTCCGGATGAGGGCGCCTCCCAGGCCGAGATCCGTTTCAATCATGGGGCCGGGCGACTGGCGATCGCGGCGGGAGCGAGCGCAGGCAACCTGGTCGAAGGGACTTTTACCGGCGGGCTTGACCATAAGGCTTCACGCGCCGGCGACACGCTTAAGGTTGATTTGAGCGTCCCTCCAGATCGCATTTGGTTCTTCCCGTTCAATTGGGGGCCGAGATACGGTTACGAATGGACGGTCGGATTAAGCCGGGATGTCCGCCTGACCCTGGACCTGAGAACCGGAGCCAGTGAGACTCGCCTGGATCTATCAGACCTGCAGGTGACCGATTTACGCCTTCAGACTGGCGCCAGTTCAACGGAGCTGACCCTGCCCGCCAATGCTGGCTATACGCGGGCGGAGATTAAATCCGGCGTGGCGTCTGTCGCGATCACGATTCCAACCAATGTGGCAGCGCGCATCCAGGCCCGGGGAGGGCTGGCGGATTTCAATTGGGACCGGCAACGCTTCACGCGCAGCGGAGATATCTATCTATCGGCTGATTATGAATCTGCAGCCAATAAGGTCGAGATTTTTGTCGAAACTGGCGTTGGTTCGGTAAAGATTCGCTGATCGCCGGGGATTTTTTCGGAGGCCAGGTATGGGACCAGAGGAACGCAAGACGGCGGAGGGTTTCTTGTTCACCGATCAATATCAGCTCACCATGGCGCAACTGTACTTCCGTGCGGGATTGCATGATAAAGTCTGCCAGTTCGATCATTTTTTCCGCAGTTATCCGGATTACGGCCTGCATAAAGCCGGCTATTGCGTTGCTGCGGGGTTGGAATGGCTGGTGGATTGGATGTTTGGCGCGCACTGCCGGGATGAAGACATCGAATTCTTGCGCAGCCAGACTGGACGCGGGGGGCGGCGGGTCTTTGCCGACGATTTCCTGAACTGGTTGCGGCAGAACGGGAATTTTGAGGGCATCAGCCTGCAAGCGATCCCTGAAGGGCGCGTCGTTCACCCAAACGCGCCGCTAACCGTTGTCCAGGGTCCATTGGCCATGGCCCAGATTTTGGAAACTTCATTACTCAACCATATCAATTACCAGACGCTGATCGCCACCAAGGCGGCGCGCATCCACGAGAGCGGGCGCGGGCAGCTGATGATGGAGTTCGGTTTACGCCGCGCACAGGATAAAGGCGCTAACGCGGGCACCCGCGCGGCGCTTATTGGAGGAGCCGATTATTCCTCCAATGTGGGCGTATCTCACATCCTGGGTTTCCCACCCAAGGGCACCCACGCCCACAGCATGGTGCAGCTCTTCATGGCTCTAGGGGAGGGTGAACTGGAAGCCTTCAGGGCTTACGCAGATGTCTATCCGGATAATTGCCTGCTGCTGGTCGATACGATCAACACCCTGGAAAGCGGGGTGCCGAACGCGATCATCGTGTTCGAAGAGTTGCGGCGTAAAGGTTACGAACCGGTGGGTATCCGCCTGGACTCCGGCGACCTGGCGTATCTCAGTATCCAGGCGGCGCGCATGCTCGACCAGGCCGGCTTCCCCGATACGACGATCGTCTTATCGAATAACCTGGATGAGCTGATCATCTGGCAGATCATCACCCAGATCCAGGAGGAAGCGCCGCGCTACGGTGTCGACCCAGAACAGCTGATCCAGCGCCTGGTTTACGGCGTGGGCACTCGCTTGATCGTCTCCGCAGGCGATCCGGCTCTGGATGGCGTTTATAAGCTGGTGGCGGTGTGTGAGGGGGGCAAGTGGGTGCCGGCGATCAAAATCTCGGAATCCCCGGCCAAGACACCCAACCCGGGACACAAGCTGGTCTGGCGCATCTACGACCGCAGAGGGAAAGCCACGGCCGATCTGCTCGGTCTTGAAGGGGAAAACCTGGCCGAGATGGATACGATCACCCTGCGCCACCCCTCGGAACCGACCAAATACCGCACATTGCCCAGGGAGACGGTAACGAATATCGAACCTCTGCTGGTGGATATCATAAAGGAAGGTAAAATGGTGGTTGAGTTGCCCACCATTGAAGAAATGCGCGCCCGGCGCAAGGCGGATGTCGAGCGCTTAGATCCGGGTGTGCGCCGCTTGATGAATCCCCATATCTACCATGTGTCCCTGACCGAACGCCTGTGGAATCTCAAACAGGAACTGATCGCCTCGGCCTTAGGAGAGAGCCATCCTGTTCCACATTAAATTGTTCTGTGGTTAAGTTGTCATGGTTATCGCGAAAGTCTTATGCAGGAGCGGAATCCAGGATAAAGCCGGTTTTCAGCCAGATATAGAGTCTGGCTAAAGCCTCGAATCCAGATCAGCAGTCTATCTTATCTGGCATGAGGACAACCCAATCGTAATTTTAAAGGAGAAGAAAGAATGAAAGCACTTACCTCGCGGACACTGTGGGGGAGCCTGTTAATCCTGGGCGGGATCTTATTCTTGCTCGACAACCTGGGTTATATCAAGATCGGTGGGCTGGTTTGGGCACTCATCATGGCGGTTGGCGGACTGGTATTCGTATCCGTCTTTCTCGGCGACCGCCAGCACTGGTGGGCGCTGATCCCGGGGATCATCCTGTTGGCTCTGGCGGCGACAGTTGCCGTTGACTACCTGTTTGCCGGCC